>JBDSIW010000128.1:0-3275 GCA_039917795.1 Verrucomicrobiota bacterium
CTCGTTGCCGAAAGGAATGAAAGCCGCGTTCGAGTTCCGCCACGAATCATGGTTCGCCGGCGAAATCTTTTCCGCATTGAAATCCCGCGGAGCGGCCTTGTGCATCGCTGACAACGAAAGCCTCACGACTCCCGTCGTGTTGACGGCCGATTTTGGCTACTTCCGTTTGCGCGATCAATACACGAGTCCAGAACTGAAAAAATGGGCCAAAACCATCCTGGAACAGCGCAAGTCGGCCGAGGAAATCTTCGTCTATTTTAAACATGAGGAAGCCGGGAGCGGTCCAGAGTTTGCCGCGCAGCTTATAGAATGGCTCACCGATAAATCTTAGAAGTCGTATGTGCTTTGGGCACGTTATTGGGAATATATTTTCGTTTTGCGAAACCGACCATGCCGAGAGCTGCCACGAAGACCGCCGCGATTTGGTATCCACTGAACAGGCCGAGGAATTTGGGCGTTGCTCGGAAGATTTCGTGGCCGAAACGAAAAATTCCGTAGGCGATGAGATAAAGATGGAAGTGCTGACCGGGCAATTTCTTTCGTTTGCGTAAGAAAAAAAAACTTAGGATGGCCGCAAGATTGAAGAGAATTTCCAACGGAACTGCGGGCCACCGGGGTTCGCCATTTTGATCGGTAATCGAATGCCAGGACGGCGTGCAAATGACACCTCGACAGCAGCCGTGCAAAAGACACCCGACGCGACCAAAGATGATTCCGATAGGAGCGATGAGCGCGAATCGATCTCCGGTCGCTTGACCATAGCCGAGGAGTTTTTTCGCGATTTCGACTGCCGCGTATCCCCCGAGAAGCGCGCCGAGAATGGTTTTGCCGGTGGCGAGTTGCAGCCACATGTCTGGCGCTCCAAAATGCAGCCAGCCTTCTGCGAGGATATAAACAATTTTCGCGCCGAGAAATGCGCCAACGAGCGCGAAAATGTAAATGAACAACCACCGTTCATCGCGTTTGGCCATTCGCGACCAAATCACAATGCTGACGATGATTCCGCAGAGCATGAGCCAGCCATAAGGAGCGGAGTTCATCGTGAACAGCCAATGAAAGTAGCCAAAACGAAATTGAACATGAACAGAAATCCAGCCAACAGGAGTCCGTATAAATTCTTGAGCGAATAATTTTTGGAGAACGCGTAGGAAAAGCCGAATCCAGCCAAGAGACTACAGATTCCATCGACCCAAAGTGCCCATGGGCCGGGCCGACGGACCGTTAGAAACACGATTGCGGGAAGGATCGCCAGGGTGGTTGACGCGGTCGCAAGCGCACCTCGAAATTTTGGGTTCATGCTCCTGAATCAGCAACGCCAGAATAGTAACGGCAGAAAGAATCCAGTTTTCCATCCGGGCGAATGACATGGGTGCAACAACGGTCGATGCGATCTTCATCCCACGTGCCTGCGTCCATAAACGGTTTGATGAACAGGCGGAACGTGTTCGATTCATTCAGTTCAAAATTTTTCAGCAGTTCACCGAGTGGTTCGGAATCGCAGCCGCATTTCATCAAGTCCTCCAGTTTGTAGCGGACTTTTGTTCCGAGAAATCCCTGCACGTTTTTGAAGTCAATGAAGTCGCTCACGGAACGGATTTGCCCACCGAATTTCAGTAAGTAACCGATCGTCGCACAATTCGGATCACCGCATGGCAATGGCGTGAAATCTTCAAAGCGCAATTTTCCATCGGATTGTCCAACTGAGGCGAGGATGATGTCGGCGGTGTTCAATCTCTCGTTGGTAGGAATGCGCTGCTGCGCGTCCGTGATTTCAGGGCGGCGCGGCAACGCCGCCCTACCAATTGAAGGAGGCACACGACCGCTCGCAAACATCGGTTGAAAGCTAATTCCCCGAACGTTCGGAAATTTCAAACCAAACTCAATCGCGTCCCAAAGAAACGGCAGATTTTCCGGCGTGACGGTCATGGCCAGCGTGACAGGCAGATTCATTTGCTTGCAAACTTCGAGGCAACGCTCGCGAATTTTGCGCAAGTCCGCGCCGCGCAAAAACTGTTGGCTCTCCTCCTGCACGCCGTCGAATTGCAGATAAAGCTGGAACGCGCCGTAACGAAAAGCGGAACCGAGTTCGCTCGCAAAAGCGTCGTCGTTAGCGATGCGGACGCCGTTGGTGTTGAGCAACACGTAATCGATTTTCGGATGATCCTGGAGCCAGCGCAGCAGTTCAAAAAATTGCGGATGCAATGTCGGTTCGCCGCCGGAGAGTTGCAGGATTTCGATTCCACCTTTGCGATCAATCACGCCTTGGATTCGCTTCTTCAAATTCTCCAGGGGAATCGCGTCCACTTTCGGGCCAACACCAACAGGCGAATCGGCGTAACAGGTCGGACACGCGAGATTGCAGGAGTTAACGATTTCAATGAGGGCGAGGCAGGTGGAGAGTTTTTCTTGAATTCCAAGCGCATCACCGGGATCGGCATTGCGGCCAAGCGTGCCGACGTTTGAACCATCAGCAGAACAACAACTCGACGATGAACCGCAACAACTATTCTCGGATTTGCCTTTAGCAAGCCAGTAGAAGCGCGCATCGGAAGCGATACACACGCTCGCTTCGCCATGTTCGGGGCAAGTGCGTTTCAGAAAAACCTTCGATGGAATTCCGCCCGTGCGCCACACTTCCGCAGGACAAGCAGCGTGACACGTCGGACAACGAGACGTGGTGCGTTTGAGCAATTCGTCCGGGAAATTCAAGGCAGTTGAGGAGCTATGAGTCAGCATTTCTTCAGCGCATGTCAATTTTGTATCCGCTGACCAGGCAACCAAAACAATTCATGCCCACCCCAACCACGATCATAATTATCGCAAAGACAATGCTGAGTGTAATTTTGAGCGCGCGAGTCTTTCCGAATTCTCGACCCAACATTGCGCCGCCAACTATTCCAGAAACGCTTCCTCCCAATATTGCGATCCCAACTGCGAAACTGCCATCTTTGGAAAGGAGAGCGGAAAGGCTCGTTAGCAAAACGGGTGCAAGCATAACGGCGAAAAAATAAGGCCAGCGAAACTTGTGTTGCTTCGCCATTGGCCCATCAATCGATGAAGATCTCTGCGCGGTCAGGTCTTTTTCGCAGAACGGACAATGCGCCCCGGAAAAACCTTCCGGCACAGTGTTTTGGCAATGTGGACAGATCATGGTTTTACTCCGTGCATTTTTCACCGTGACCGCTTTAATCAAAACAGTTTCGACTGATTTCCAGCCAATGGTTTTAAGCCGAGTTTTTTGTAACTCAACTCCGTCGCGACGCGGCCTTGCGCGG
>JBDSIW010000129.1:0-8697 GCA_039917795.1 Verrucomicrobiota bacterium
ATGCCGGGAGATTCGCAAATTTCCGTCCGCCTAATTTTTTCGCACACTGCTGTGCTCCTTCAGCCAATTGAAGTCTGTGGGCTCTGTTGCCAAAAAGGTGCCGCCGGCTCCGCCTTTTTCAGAGGGGCGTTTTGTATCCGAAATCATCCAGCGATGAGTTTCCAGATGCCCATCGGCAAACGACAGGTTGGCCGCTCCGTTATGATACGAGCCGGGCAGGTTGCCCCAGCGCGGCTCGTCCCAGCGATTCATGAAGAAGCCGTCATTGATGGTGTCGGGATGTTCATCGAGAAACACATAAATATTCGCTGGACGTGGAATCTCTGACGCCCGGAAAAACTGCACGAGCTGCGGGTTGAACCGATTGGTCAACTCGCCTGGATTTCCGACCAACGAATTGAGGGAAAAACTTCGGATGCGCGCGCCATTTGCGGCCACGGATTTGTCGGAAGGACATTTAAAAACCGCCGTGTTCTTTTGCAGGAGCGGGGAAAGTTTTCCATTGGTCAATGTGGCGAGATTGGTGTTGCCGTCGCTTTCCAGCCAATCCTCCAGGTTGTTCACCCAATTTTGTTGGAGCTTGGTGATGTCGTTCAGGCCGTGGTTGTTCACCAGCAAACCCGCGTTTTCATCCGCATAGAACGACCAAGCCAGCGAAAGCTGGCGGACATTGTTGGCGCAACCAGTTTCCAACGCTTTGCTTTTGGCTTTGCTCAACACGGGTAAAAGGATCGATGCCAGGAGCGCAATGATCGCGAGCACGACCAACAATTCAATTAAGGTAAAGGCCCGACTAAAATGGTTCGGAGTTTTCACAGATTTTCTGAGAATGGCGACAACGGAGTGTCGAACCTCGGGCATATTTCAATAATGCCCTGGACAAGGACTTAACAGTCATTCTTGTCGGAGAATTTCTTCGGCTGCCTTGAACATGTCTTCCGTAGTGCAACCCTTCTCAAGAACGCAGGTGATACCGTGCGCAAGCCATTTCTTCCTTTCGGTTTCATTTATCTCGCCCGAAAGCACGACGCGCAGAAGTTTTCTAAATTCCCCATGCCCATTCAGCCAATTCATCAAGTCGGCGGTAGTTTTTCCACTGCACAAAGCGCTATCGAGCACGAGGAGATCCGGCACCGGGTAACGATGGCGATCGGAGAACTCTTTAGCGCCACTCAAATAATGAATGGTTTCCTGGACCGATTCGATATGCTTGTAGGTGCCACCGAATTTCAGGGCGGTGAGTGCGCGTTGGAAAAGAAACGAATCATTCTCGTCATCATCCAAGTGCAAAATGTGACAATCCAGCTTCATCGGTCGTTCGCTTGTTCGGCATTCAATCAAAACGGATTAATTTGGTAAACAGGGAACGCCTGATGAGAAAGCGAGGCTAATCCTACGTTGTTTTGCCGACCGCGCGTGGTAATCTCATCCCGTTTTTACGCCTGATTTTCGACATGCAACGACAATGCAACACGTAAATTCCCGTTCTAACCCGCCTCTCGTCATCGAGGAGCTTGAAGAATTATTGCTCCGGAGCGAACAACGTTTTAAAGCCCTGAGCAAGGCAACCGCGCAAATTGTTTCCATGAGCAACCCAGACGGCGAATTCCTCGGAAAACAGGAGCAATGGGAGAATTTTACCGGTCAGAAACATAGCGACTCCGATGGATTCGGCTGGGCCAGAGCATTTCATCCTGACGACGTAGACGATACGATGCGCCGCTGGCAGGTCGCTTTTAAATCAATTAGGCCTGTTCGCGGTGAGCATCGCTTGCGCCGCAACGACGGCGTTTATCGGGACTTTAATTTCCACGCTACGCCAATCTTAAAAGCCGATGGAAGTGTCCAGGAATGGCTTTGGGTTCACACCGATATCACCGACCGCAAAATGGCGGACGACCAAATCAATAACGCGTTGCGTGAGTTGAACGATTTGAAGGCCGCCATCGACGAACACGCCATTGTCGCGATCACCGATCCGAAAGGAAAAATCAATACGTCAACGAAAAGTTTTGCGCGATCTCAAAATATTTCCGCACCGAGTTGCTAGGGCAGGACCATCGCATCATCAATTCCGGGTTTCATCCCAAACAGTTTATTCGCAGCATCTGGCAGACGATCGGTGCAGGCCGCGTTTGGCATGGAGAAATTAAAAACAAGGCGAAAGACGGAACGTTCTATTGCGTGGACACCACCATCGTTCCTTACCTCGACGAAGAGGGCAAGCCGCTTCAATACATTGCCATTCGCGCTGACATCACAGAACGCAAACGCGCCGACGAACAAACGATTAACGCTTTACGCGAACTCAACGACGTAAAAGCTGCGCTCGACGAACACGCCATCGTAGCGATCACAGACCCGAAGGGAAAAATTACCTACGTCAACGACAAGTTCTGCGCGATTTCAAAATATTCACGGACAGAGTTGATTGGAAAAGACCATCGCATTATCAACTCGGGGCACCATCCCAAACAGTTTATTCGCAGCATCTGGGAAACGATCAACGCGGGGCGCGTCTGGAAGGGCGAAATTAAAAACAAGGCGAAGGATGGAACCTTTTACTGGGTGGATACGACAATTGTCCCTTACCTCGGGACGGATGGAAAACCATCTCAGTTCATCGCGATTCGTGCCGACATCACCGATCGCGAACGCGCCGATGAACAAACGAGCAACGCGCTGCACGAGCTCAACGATGTGAAATCGGCCATCGATGAACATGCCATTGTCGCGATCACCGATGCGCGCGGAAAAATCACCTACGTCAACGACAAGTTCTGCGCCATTTCGAAATATTCGAAGGACGAACTCATAGGCCAGGACCATCGAATCATCAATTCCGGGTATCATCCCAAACAATTCATCCGCACGATTTGGAACACGATCAGCAGTGGACGCGTCTGGAAAGGAGAAATTAAAAACAAAGCCAAGGACGGCGGCTTCTATTGGGTGGATACGACGATTGTTCCGTACCTCGGTGAAGACGGCAAACCGCAGCAATACATCGCCATTCGCGCTGACATTACGGAACGCAAGGAGGCCGAAAACGCGCTCCAGAATGCGCAAACGGAATTGCAGCAACACGCGACTTCGCTGGAAGCAACGGTGCAGGAACGAACTTCCTCGTTGCGCGAAACCATCGGCGAGTTGGAAGCGTTTTCCTACAGTGTTTCCCACGATATGCGCGCCCCGCTACGTGCGATGCAAAGTTTTTCGAAAATTCTCGGCGAAGATTGCGGCGACCAGATCAGTCCCAAGGGAAAAGAATATATCAAGAGGATCAACAGCGCCGCCGCGCGCATGGATTCGCTGATTCAAGATGTGCTCACCTACAGTCGCGTCTCCCGCACCGATTTGCCACTCCAGTCGGTGGACGTTGGCATGCTATTGCGCGAAATCATCGAGACATATCCCAGCTTTCAGGAGCCGAGCGCGCACGTGGAGTTGTCCGGCGAATTTTCGAGTGTCATGGCTATTCCGGCGGTGTTGACCCAGTGCATTTCAAACCTGCTCGGCAATGCCGTAAAATTCGTTCCGCCCGGCGAACAACCGAACATCAAAGTTTGGGCTGAAGAGCGCGAAAATGGAAAGAATTTGCGTCTCTTCATAAAAGACAACGGACTCGGAATTGAGAAAGACGCGCACGAGGCGATCTTCGGCATCTTCCAACGCGTCAGCAAAGGTTACGAGGGCACTGGCATCGGACTCTCGATTGTGAAAAAAGGCGTGGAACGCATGAACGGAAACGTCGGCCTCGACTCCGAACTTGGCAAAGGCAGCACGTTTTGGTTGGAATTGGTAAAAGCAAATGAGCACTGAAAAATTAATTCTCTACGCCGAAGACGACGAGAACGACGCGTTTCTCATGGAGCGCGCGTTCCACAAAATCGGTATCACCAACCCATTGCGCGTCGTGACCGACGGGAAGATGGCCGTCGCGTATCTCGCCGGAGAATCGCCTTTTGAGAGCCGCAGTGAAAATCCTTTGCCAGGTCTGATGATGCTTGACCTCAGCATGCCGGGTCGAACCGGCCTCGATGTTCTCCGTTGGGCCAAAGCTCGACCAGCCCTCTCCGAGATACCGATCATTGTCTTCACATCCTCTAATCAAGAGAGCGACATACACCGTTCCTATTTGCTCGGCGCGGCTGGCTTCGTCATCAAACCCGGGGACCCGACGATCTACTTCGCATCGTCAAAGGAATTCAACAATATTGGCTGACTCTTTTACAACCCAACGGCAAGTTCGTGGATTTCGCTGGCGCAGGAAATGTCCGATCGCCGGTCGCCTAATCCAAATAAGCCGATGGTTGCGTGAGTGCCGTCCACGGCGAGCTTCCCATTATCTCTTTCGGAGCTGGTCTGAAAAGCGATAGAGCCGCTGACCCATTTGTGACCGCTTGGCCTCGACGATTTCCCTTTCCAGGTTTATTGAGTGACCATCTCGCGCGGGGTCGGAAAGAGTGTTTGTCACCAACGAAACGAGGCCGCCAATGGCCGGTCCCGCTCCAGCCGTTCAATGGTCGCGACGCCCTGCATGATGCCTACGAGGAAGTGTTGGATCTGGCACAGTATTTTCGTCAGGCACTTTACGAGCGCGACGGGCGCTGATCCGGCAATAACGGTTTGCTCACAAGTCCAGCGGAGAAATCCGCTGGCTTTTATGTGCCCGCGCAATGGTCATTGCACAACATTTGCAAACGGTCTGAAACCGGGATTCCGCCGAGCGAGTCCTCCTCAAAAATGGTCTTCCAAAGTTGGCAGCGAGCCCGAAAACAGCCTAAAATCGTGTTGCACGCTGTACTTTTCATGTTGGCAGATGAAACGTTAGGTTTGAAGTGAGAAACCCAATGAAATCAATGGCTTTATGAGTTGCAACATGTCCGATGGAACCTAACGGATTGAAATCGAACCTAACGAATAGCTTTTCTTCCGTTTCATCGGAAACCCATGACATTCGGGGTATTCCGACGATATTCGGCGAATTCCGGTCTCGCGGTGAACCTAACGATTCACCCGCCAAGACTCAGTCATTGATTTGGATGGTGCCGACGGAGGGGGTCGAAGCCAAACTAAGGGGTTGCGCGGCATTGCGGAATGCTGCGTTTTGATAGCATGAACACGCGCAATTTTGCATTGTTGGCTTTCGCGCGCAAAATGATGAATCATGCACCAAAATGCATTGTAACAACAAAAGGGGGCGGGGGGGGTAGGAGTTTCATGCGGTCATTGCACAGAGGTTTGAGACTATAAAGTTGGGCTTAACTCATCAGAAGTTACAAGTATTTCGATGATACGGGGATGTGCGCCCCGAATCCTCTGGAAAATCGCCCAACGCATTGCCGATTATTGTGAGAAAGGTGTTCATCCGCCTTTCGCACGCTATATTTCCACAAATGGACCTTACTTCTGATTATCCATTCTGGAGCATCTGTAACGGATTGTTGGAAGTTTATCCGCCGTTGGAGCGGGATATTTCCTGTGATGCATTGGTCATCGGAGGGGGCATTACCGGAGCGCTGATTGGATTTCATCTCGCTGAAGCTGGAATTAAAACTGTGCTGATCGACCGCCGCGACATCGGCACAGGCAGCACCAGTGCCAGCACTGCCTTGCTCCAATATGAAGTAGATGTTCCGCTGCGAGAATTGGTTAAACGCATGCCGCCGCGCGACGCCATCCGCAGTTATCAGCTTTGCCGCGAAGCAATCGACAAGATCGGCCACCTCACTCACAAATTAAAAATCGATTGTCAGTTTGCAAAACGTCCCAGTTTGTTTCTCGCGAAAACCAAAAAAGAGATTCCTGAATTCTTCACAGAATTTCAGTTGCGCCGCCAAAATGGTTTTCAACTGGAATATCTGGAGGAGAAAGCGATCAAGAAATTATTTCCCTTTTCGCGCCCAGCCGCGCTTTTCTCTCAAGACGGCGGGGAAGTCGACCCGCATCAGTTGACGCATGGTTTAATTTCCGCAGCGCAACGACGCGGGATGAAAGTCTTTGATCGCACCCAAGGGAAAAAGTTTGAGGTCAACCGCAGCGGTGTTCGTGTCACGACGGATCGGGGCTGCCGGATTTCAGCGCGGCGGGTGGTTTTTGCAACCGGATTTGAATCGATGAATTACGTTCGCGGCGAAGCCGGGCATTTAAAATGCACTTTCGCGCTCATCAGCGAGCCATTGGCAAAATTTCCCGATTGGCATCGACGCGCGCTGATTTGGGAAAGCGGTTCACCTTATCTTTATCTGCGCACGACCACTGAAAATCGCATCATCGTCGGCGGGGAAGATGAAGAATTTGTGAATCCAGAAAAACGCGACTCATTAATCCAGCAGAAAGCGGGAACGATCGCGCGCAAGTTCTCCAAATTATTTCCTGATGTGAAACTCGACGTGGCTTATTCGTGGGCCGGAACTTTTGGCGAAACCAAAGACGGCCTAGCTTATATTGGAAAAAACAGGGGCATGCCGCACGCGTATTTCGCTCTCGGTTATGGGGGCAACGGGATTACATACAGCATAATTGCTGCTGAGATTATCCGTGACGCGATTTTAGACCGAAGAAATCCCGATGCCCGCCTCTTTCGTTTTGACCGTTGAACTCAGGAAGTTGCAGGTGAACTGAACCGCTTTCTGGTGGGTATCGTATCGTGCGCGCCGGTGACGCGAACACAGGTAATTCGGTGAAAATTGAATTTGTGGCCGGCAATTTGGAACAAAGTGCGACGGCACCAGCCGACAAAACATTGCACAGTGGGTTTCCCAAACGTTAAGGAAAATTATATCAAAAAGTTATGGCCAAAGAATTGATCAATAATGTGGCGCAGCCACAGGCCGCAGACTCCCCAGTAACGAAAGCGGTCAATGAAAATGAAAAGATTGAGCCTGGCATGGCGCTCTGTTTGGCTGGGGGAGGCTACCGGGCGATGGTTTTTCATCTCGGTGCCTTCAAACGGCTAAACGAGGCGGGACTTTACAAAACTAAAACTGGTTTCCAGCGTTTCGGGAGGCTCAATTGCAGCGGGCGTGCTCGGATTAAGATGGCGCGAATTGGATTTCGACGGGAAAGGGATAGCACAAAAACTGGATGTTCTGGTCATCGAACCCACTCGAAGGCTGGCCGGGAAGACGATTGATGCCGAAGCCATTTTGGGCGGCATCTTCTCGTGGGACACCATCAACGAAAAAGTGATTAAAGCCTACGACGAATATCTTTTTGATGGTGCCACTGTGGAGAGGCTGAACTAACAAAGAAAAAAAGTGCATCGTTTGTTTGGATTGGCCGATCAAACATATATTTTAACGGCTAAAAGAAAAGCCACCGCGCGATTAATGCCCCCGTGATGGGGAACCTTCACATGATCCAGCCAGGGAAGGGACGGTTTTGATCATACCCGCCATCACTTGGATGCATTTGGGTAAAACCCGCCTCAAGGCATTTCTTCACGTTGCCGAATTCTGATCTATCGTGGTCGTCACTGCAATTTCCACTGCAATGGTCGCCTCGCCCCTTTTCAACACCAAATCAGCGGCCTGCATGGACGAATCCTTCAACTGGCTTTCAATCTGGGCGAAAAACCTAGAGCATCTGCTTCACGTTGTAGCCGATCTTGAATTGATTTGTGTTGTTCGCCGCCTCGGCCCAAATCGCGGGGAAGCGGAACCCGGCCGATCACCGTAGCTGGCTGAATTTCTCCGAGCGGCAATTGAATCACTGAGGGTGAATGATTTTCTTTTGCTGGGATCGGAATGGCATTTACCCAACGGTGGAACGGAAATGTTAGTTGACTGGGGTTTTCCGATAGTTGCCAGGGGAGTGGCGGGCGCTCACCGAGCCGCGCGGAATGGTTTCGACCTTACCGATTGATCCTTTGTAGCGGGATCAGCCTGCTCAACATCCCACATTTCCGGGCCAGGCAGGCTAAGATAAGTTAATTCTCTGTCTCCCCCAAGTCGGGTAAAAGCCGTTCAACCTCATAGCGCCACTGAAATCGACGTATTGTTTTCTTGGTTTATGCCACGGCGCAATCGTTCACTGTGCATTCGCTGCGATCGAGTTCGATCGCGTCATTCCGAAGGACTTCGCTAACGGGAACGTCGCATGCCTGTTCCATTTGACAACATGGAGCGGCCTCTTCGAAAGACCCGACGCTTCTGACCCGCTTCTCGACATTTTCCAACATAGCGCCTTGAACCGGAAAAGCGATATTCAAATTGGACTCCACGACCAGAGCGTGTATTGGGCTCACGCCAAAGTTTCTCGCACTTTTTTCCGATGGCTACCAGCGAAAAGATTTCCCACGCTTTTTGACGGTTTTTTGTATTTGCTTTGGCTAAATTGGGGTGGCTAAAGACGTCTGAGATGTCTGCTCCTGGCGGAAATTCGGGTTCTCGTAATTCAATCGCAGCGGTCCCTCATCCAAAAAGAGTGAAATAATTACCATAAAACATTAGTCGTAAATGAGGTAAACCAAGGCAGTTTGGATTTGTTGGAAGACAATTTGTCGATTCTTTTTAAAAGAATGAAAACACCCAATTTACCACCGCGCCGCGTTCTCGTTATTGAGGATAATCCCTCAATTCGGCATTTGGTGACGGAGGTATTGATCGGAGCGGGATATCATGTCGATGCAGCCTCTGACGGCGGCCAAGCGTGGGGCATTCTCAAGGGCCACTCATACGATTTAATTATTAC
>JBDSIW010000130.1:0-3970 GCA_039917795.1 Verrucomicrobiota bacterium
TAATCGTGGGCGCGGCGAAACCCGAGGTAGTGACGGAGAAGCCGTGAGCTTTGAGTTCGCTTTCAATATTTGTTTGAAGAAACGCTCCCGACTCAGCACTCAAAACAAAACTAAAAGATGAGCCTGATTCGCCTGCAGAACCTTTCGCGCCGCTACCAGATGGGCACGGAAACGATTCACGCGTTGCGCGACGTCTCGTTGGAAATTCAGCGCGGGGAATACGTGGCAATCATGGGGCCATCCGGCTCCGGAAAGTCCACGTTGATGAATTTGCTCGGCTGCCTGGACACGCCCACCTCCGGCTCCTACGAATTGAACGGCACCAACGTGAGCCAGATGGATGACAACGAACTGGCGGAAATTCGAAATCGCGAAATCGGGTTCGTCTTTCAAACCTTCAACCTTCTGCCGCGCTCCAGCGCACTGCGCAACGTCGAGCTGCCGCTGATTTATTCCGGCATGAGTTTCGATGAGCGCCGGACGGTTTCGCTCGAAGCGTTGGCGAGCGTCGGCCTGGCGGATCGCGTGACGCACAAGCCCAACGAATTGTCCGGCGGCCAAAGACAGCGGGTGGCGATTGCCCGCGCGCTGGTCAACAGCCCATCGATCATTTTGGCCGACGAACCGACCGGCAATCTGGATTCCAAGAGTGGAGATGAAATCATGGCGCTGTTCGAGGATCTTTCCAAAAAGGGGAACACGGTTTTTGTCGTGACGCATGAAGAGGAAATTGCCCGGCGCGCGCGGCGGATTATCCGCATTCGCGATGGATTGATTGCGAGCGACGAGCAAGTGAAAAAATGAGAAACAGCGTTGAACTTGTAGCACCTGCCTCCGGCGGGTGCGTAGAGGTTTTATCAAACATAGCCGAATTTTTCCGCACCCGCCGGAGGCAGGTGCTACCCGGATGAACTTTCTCACCGAACTTAAAGAAGGCCTCGCCATTGCCTGGGACGCCATCCGCGCCAATAAATTGCGCTCGGTACTGACGACTCTGGGCATCGTCATCGGCATCGTCACGGTCACACTGATGGGCACGGCCCTCGACACGATGAATCGCGCGTTTCACAAGAGTATTTCCGTGATTGGCGCCGACACCCTTTTTGTGCAGCGCTTCAGCTGGATGGCCCACTCGGAAGAGGAATGGCTCAAGTTCAATAAGCGGCGCGAGATTACCTGGCAGCAAGCCAGAGCCGTGGAAAAGCAAATGACCCTTGCGCGCGGCGTCGCGCCACTCGTCGGAATGAATCAATCCGTGGCCTACCAGACCCGGCGCGCCCGCAATGTTCAAATCCTGGGCAGCACCGATCAATTCCTCGTCACGAGCGGTTTTTCCCTCGGCATCGGGCGATTTATCAGCCCGTTGGAAGCCGAGGCTGGCCGCGCGGTGTGCGTGATCGGAACTGATGTTGCGACCAATCTATTTCTCCACGAATCGCCGCTCGGCAAGCGCATCAAGATCGGATCGCGTTCGCTGGAAGTCATCGGCGTCCTCGCCAAGCAAGGGAGTTTCATGGGCATGAAAAGTTTCGACAACGAGGTCATCATCCCCGTGGCGCAATTGCTCATGGGTTATTGGAGGAATCCTGATTTTCAAATCCAGGTGAAGGTGCAGCAGATTGATCAAATCGAGGAAGCGAAGGAGGAATTGCGCGGATTGATGCGCAAGGTTCGCCGCCTCGCACCGGGAGAGCCGGATGATTTTTCCATCAACCAGCAGGAACAACTCATCTCGATGTTCAACCGCGTCGCGGGAATCATTGCAACGGTCGGACTGCTCATCACCAGCCTCTCGCTGTTCGTCGGGGGAATCGGCATCATGAACATTATGTTCGTCTCAGTCGCGGAGCGGACGCGGGAAATCGGCGTGCGCAAAGCGATCGGCGCCAAGCGGCGGACGATTCTTCTGCAGTTCCTGATTGAAGCCGCGAGCATTTGTTTGATTGGCGGATTGGTGGGCCTGGCGATCACTTTTATCCTGACGCTGGTTGTGGGAGGATTTATGCCCGTGCCGGTCAGAATGTCTTTGCCGGTGATGGGTATCGCCGTGGTGGTATCGCTTTTCACCGGGCTGGCGTCGGGCTTCTTTCCCGCCTGGCGGGCCGCGCGCATGGATCCCGTGGAGGCGTTGCGCAATGAGTAAAATGAAGATGAAACCTGCGTTCACCTTCACCCCGACAATAATGGGAGGGCGCGTCGCTCCCCGCGCGCCGTTTTCGCGAATCGTCCTTTTTCCCGATTGCGTGGACGAGTTTCGCTTGAGCAAACGACTTCCAATCGTGTCATCAACCGGCGTAACTAAATTTTGAAACCCAATCCCGCCAAAACAAAATTCAAGGTCGTTCGCGTTTTTTGTGCCGAGTTGAAGGAAAGTCTCTTCATGGCCTTGAACGCGCTGGCCGCGCACAAGTTGCGTTCTGCGCTCACGCTGCTTGGCGTTCTGGCGGGCGTGTTTTCCATCATTGTCGTAATGACCGCGATGCGCGCGATGCAAAAGCGAATCGAGGGCGAACTTGATGTGTTGGGCGGCAAAACTTTCGCGGTCCAGAAACTTCCCGGCATCAGCTTCGAGCGACCTGATGAGAAATATCTGCGTCGAAAAGACATCACTCTCTCCCAAGGAATGGAAGTCAAGAAGCGCGCAACGCTCGCGCACAATGTGGGACTGGAAATGGGTTTCGCCAGCGGTGAAATGCTTTCCCAATACGCCAAAGGTCCGCCCAATGTTTGGCTTTCCGGGCAAACGGCTGACAGCTTCCCCGCCCAAAACTGGACCATCGAAGAAGGCCGCGTCCTTTCCGATTCGGACGTGGAAGCCGGGCGGGACGTTTGTGTTTTGGGCAACAGCCTCGCCAAAGTTTTGTTCCCGGTCGGCTCCGCCATTGGCGAACGGGTGAAATTCAATGGGATTGGTTACACCGTGATCGGCGTCCTGGAAGCAAAAGGCTCAATGCAAGGAGGCAATCAGGACAACTTCGCCGTGATCCCAATCACGACGGGATTCAATCGCTACGGCAATCGTTTCCAGAGCATCGGGCTTTTGGTCCAGGCGCGCGAACAGGATCGCTACGATGACACAGTGGAACAGGTCCGGGGAATTTTGCGATTGCTCCGGAAAGTTCCACCCGGCGAGGAGGATGATTTTGAAATTCTTTCCAAAGATTCGATGATGGAACAGATCAACACGTTCACACGGGCGGTCCGCATCGGCGTGACGCTGGTCAGTTCCATTGCGTTAATGGCGGCCGGCATTGGCATCATGAACATCATGCTCGTCTCGGTGACCGAGCGCACGCGCGAGATTGGAATTCGCCGGGCGATCGGAGCGAAGAAAAGAAACATCATGACGCAATTCATCATGGAGGCGGTGATGCTTTGCGAGTTGGGCGGCGCGATCGGCGTCCTGCTCGGGATCCTAGGTGGGAACGTCGCCGCCCATTTTCTAAAACTGCCAGTGGTCATTCCAGTGGATTGGGCATTGATCGGCCTGGGAATTTGTTCGCTGGTCGGAATTATTTTTGGAACTTACCCGGCCTACAAGGCCGCGAATCTGGACCCGATCGAATCCTTGCGCTACGAGTAGTTTCTCCCAGAGGACAGCGGCTTCGTTTCCAAGTTACCCGCGCGGGTTCTTACGAAACCTTTCGAAGGTTTCAACGTTTGGAATTCGTCCAAAACAAATTCCGGTGCAGTGAAGCTGAAAAGAATTTTATTCGAACGCTCAACAATGGATTAAGATTGCAGTCGGATATTTAACTCACAAACTTTGCGCTCTAATTATGGCAGAAGGAAAGAAACACGTTTACGACGAAAGCAAAATCAAGACGCTTTCTTCGCTGGAACATATCCGTTTGCGAACGGGCATGTATATCGGGCGCATCGGCAACGGCTCGGACCACGACGATGGTTGTTACATTTTAATGAAGGAAGTGATCGATAACACGATTGACGAATTCATCATGGGCCACGG
>JBDSIW010000131.1:0-3575 GCA_039917795.1 Verrucomicrobiota bacterium
GCCCAGACTCTACCTAACAATCCAACTATTGTCACTCTATTATGCGAGTCTCAATAAGAGGGAGGAGAACGCACGCATAAGCCGTCTAACAATTAGTACGCGACAGGCTATCTGATATTGCTTTAATCTCCGACAGCTTCACAGCGGTTACCGTAAACCGCAGCGTTCTTTCCGAACAGCTTTTTCAAACCCCGTTCCTTTCATTGATCTCAACGCGTTTGGTTTCCGCGATTCAAGGGGTCGTTATCTTCGTGAATCTCTCCGTGGGCGCGACCAACCGTAGCCACGAATCCAAGTGCCGTCCCAAATTTCCTGCACGCGCTCACCGTCGTAAATGATGAACAACCGGCGATAAGAAACAAGACCGCTGAGTTGCCAAGTCTCGACGATCTTCTCCGGCCAGCCAGTCTGCTGAGGAGAGCCGATGATTGAGAGGACCTGTGAGCGGCTCATGCCTGCGTGAACCTGATTCCACGCCTTTGGCGCGGTTGGTGAAAACACCCCGGCGAACAAGCAAACGCCAAACACGACTGCGAGCAGCGCCAGCACTCCAACTGCGATGATGATTTTGCGGATCAAGGAATCGATTTAACAATTAATAACCGACCGCTTCACCGCGTAACCGTAAGCCGCAGCGTTTTTCCCGAACAGCTTTTTCAACCTCCGCTCCTACCCGAGCCATTTCGGGTTGTTCGCGGTGCCGTCGAATTGGGAGCCCGTTTTGAAGCGCTCGAACTTTCCGGTCTTGGCCGCGTCGGTGGTGCGGGCGAGCAGCGCGGCGACGGCCGCTTCATCCAGCTTCTTGAAGGTGCGCGCGGCTTCCATCGCCTGGTCGAGATCGCGCAGGTTTTCCATGCCGGTGATGACGACGGAGGTGGGGAGGTTGAGCGCGTAATGCAGGCATTCGATCGGTTTCACGGTGTTGCTTTTCAAAATCAAACCGCTGCCCATCGGTTTCATGCCGAGCACACCGATGCCGTTCTTGACGAGTTCGGGCAGAACTTTTTCCTGGAAGCTGCGGAAGTGCGCGTCCATGACGTTGAGAGGCATTTGCACGGTATCGAAATGGAACTGGTGCGCGGAGGCGGTCTCCAACATGCGAAGGTGGACGATGGGGTCCTTGTGCCCGGTGAAACCGATGTAGCGAATCTTGCCGGCTTTCTTGGCGTCGAGCATCGCTTCCTGCGAACCGCCTTCCGCGAAGACGCGGTCGGGATCCTCGAGGCGGATGATCTCGTGATGTTGCATGAGGTCGATGTGATCGGTCTGGAGGCGCCGGAGGCTTTCATCGATCTGGCGGGCGGCGGCGGCTTTGCTGCGGCCATCGATTTTGGTCATGAGGAAAACTTTCTGGCGGTAGCCATCGCGCAAGGCTTTGCCCATGCGGATTTCGCTCGCGCCGTCGTTGTAATCCCAGCAGTTGTCCATGAAAGTGATTCCGCGATCGATGGCGCTGCGGATAATCTTGATGCTTTCCTCTTCTTCCTTTTGCTTGCCGATGTGAAAACCGCCCAGGCCAATCGCCGAAACTTTTTCGCCGGTGCGCCCGAGGGTGCGATAGATCATGCCGTCCTTGGTTTCCTCCGCGAAAGAATGCGGCGCCACGCCCGCGACGACGCCGGTGGCCACTGCCATTTTCACAAATTTCCGCCGGGTGAGAGATGCCGCGAGCGATGAGTCGGGTGATTTGCGCATAGAATTCCTTATTCGAATCATCGTGGGTTCGGCTGATTCCTGCAACCGGCGGGCACTCGGGGATCGCTGGAAACTTATCTCAGCGCGAGCCTGAGGTTGGGATGAGTTCGATGGCTGCGACGGGGAGACTTTCCTGCGCATTTTTTAGGAATCGTTTTTTTTCTTTCAGAACAGAGGGCTATTGAATTGACAAAATTGTCCGATGCGGATAACTGATTCTCATGTCCCACACATCTAATCATCACTACTCACGGAGGATTCCAGCTTTCGGTTTAAACGGATTTACATTGATCGAATTACTGGTCGTTATCGCCATCATCGCGATCCTCGCGGGCCTGTTGTTGCCCGCGCTGGCCAAAGCCAAAGTCAAGGCACAGGGAATTCAGTGTATGAACAACGGAAAGCAAATGATGCTGGCGACTCATTTATACGCGGGAGATTTCAGCGACCTGCTGCCGCCGAATCCGGACGACGGAAATACTACGCCAGGGTTCAATTGGTGCCCCGGCAGCGCTGGAGCGGGCGGAGGAGACGAATTCAACAGTGATATTCTTCGAGACCCGACGAGATCGTTGCTGGTGCCTTACATTGGCAAGAACGTGGCGATTTTCAAATGTCCGGCTGATCAACGAACCGGAAAGTTTCAGGGAAAATCCGTTCCTGCCGCGAGAACCTTTTCGATGAACCAAGCCGTCGGCACCGATCCTTACGCCCCTTCGAAGGGAAGATTGGCGGTGAACGGTCCCTGGCTGGATGGCAGCCATAGTCATTCGAGAAGTTGCGCTGGCACACGATGTTTTCAAGTTTACGGCAAGATTACTTCCTTCTTGAAACCGGGACCCTCTCAAATTTTTGTTTATCTCGATGAGGACGCACGGAGCCTGAATGATGCAGGATTCGCCGTCACGATGGTGGCAAACGAATTCAAGGACGCTCCAGGAACCTATCATAACCTGGCTTGTGGTTTTTCCTTCGCGGACGGCCATTCGGAAATTCATCGCTGGAAAGATAAGCGGACCAAGGTCACGGGGAGTACATTTAACGCAATTACTTTTAATCCACCCAATCCAGACGTGGTCTGGCTGCAAGAGCACGCCTCGGCCAAGAAATAAATTTCTTCCCGCTGCCAGTCTTCTTCACGTTTGGCATTTAATCCTTCCGCTGGCTTAGCCCAGCGGAAGTCTTGCGTTGGTCGCAACTCCTCCAAAATAATTTTCTGCGATTCCACTCTTCTCAACTTCGGGGGGCTGAAGCCAACCGCACGGGTTTTTACTGAAGCGCGGTATTTCAGGGGAGGCGCGCCGCTGCATGCGGCTGAAGATTGTTCCGGAGCAATTCGTCCGAAGTTGGTATTCGGCGAATTTCAAGTGGGCAATGCGGTCGCGATTGTGGCAACTTTTCGCCCGCGATTTAAATATGAAACGTCTCCAGGCAAAAATTTTCGGGCCAGTCGTTCTGATGGCTTTAATCTGGGCCTTTTTCGGTCCAGGTAGTTTCGGCTTCGCCGAAACAAATCTCCCGCAAACCGTCCCGGCCATCGTCAACACGCAGGATCCAAAGGATGTCCCCCTTTCGCCGGAGGCAGCGCTGCGGAAAATTTCCTTGCCGCCTGGATTCAAAGTCAATTTGTGCGCCGGAGATCCCGAGGTGGAACAGCCGATCGGCATGGCTCTCGACGCGCGGGGACGAATCTGGGTCGCCGAGAATTACAGCTACAATGGAGCCTCGCTCGGTTTTGAAGCCAGGCATCGGGATCGCATTATTGTTCTCGAAGACGCGAAGGGGACGGGGCGATTCGACAAGCGCACGGTTTTCTTCGACCAGGCATTTCGTCTCACGAGCGTCGAGGTTGGCTTTGGTGGGGTCTGGGCCTTGTGTTC
>JBDSIW010000132.1:0-7611 GCA_039917795.1 Verrucomicrobiota bacterium
GATTGGTGCGCGATTACGAAACTTCTCCCACCAGTGCCGAAGCCTGGATCTTCATCGCCATGATCGGAATCCAACTCCGCCGACTGGCCTGATTCCCCGCCAATATGAATTTTCAGACGGTCGCTCAGAAGGAGCGTTTCAGCGTTTTCGGGCGTGAGGGACGGCCCTTCGATAGGGTGAGGTTCGCCCCAGAGGTGAACCACTGGCGACTGACCTGTGTGCAGGCTCAAGCCTTCAGCGCGGTCCGTCGTAACCAGTGTGAGCAGATCGGTCATATCGTAGCTGGACATAGTAGTGTGCGTTGGCGGCCTAACTATTAAGATACGAACGGCTGATCGTATATTGAAAATTATGCGACAGCCGGCTGCATCGACAAGGCATCCTCTTTTCGCGGGGAATCTGGAATTCGACAGGGATGTTTGAACAACCGGGAGAAAATGGACTTGCGAAAGTTCTGAAGGAACGGCTGAAAATTCATCAACATTTGTGCCTCGGGATTTCGGGCGTCCCTTCGCCACTTATCTATCGCGCCCAATTCTCCCGGCGTTTGAACGCCAGGCTTTTCTCGGCGAACGTGGTAAAGTTCTCGTGTCGTCCGTTCGTGCCGGTGCCTGACGCTTTGCGCTCTGTTTTCAGCCGTATCCTCTCGAGTTGCTTTGACCCACATAAGTCTTCGCAGACTTTGCCGAGCATTATTCTAATTCGTAATTTCCGCAACCTTGTCCGCCTTTCGGTTTTCACTAAAGTAACCCTGACATGGCGATGAACTCGGATTCGGATGCGGCGCTGATGCTGCGCGTCAAGCGCGGCGACGTGCGCGCTTTCGAGGAATTGGTCGAGAAATACAAACAGCCAGTGATGAATGTCGTCCAGCGGATGTTGCGTGATCCGACCGAGGCGGAAGACCTCGCCCAAAATGTTTTCGTTCAGGTTTACAAATCAGCCGACCGTTACAAAGCCACGGCGAAATTTTCCACATGGTTGTTTACCATCGCGCGGAATCTTTCCCTGAATGAATTGCGGCGGCGTTCGCGGCATCCGGCCGATTCGCTGGAGGATTCCCAGGCGGACAGTGAAAATCATCCAGCCCGGCAGTACGAAGACGTCAAAACTTTTTCCCCGATTGAGAACACCTTGCAAAACGAATTGGAGCAAAAAGTTCAGCAGGCTTTGCGCGAATTGCCGGAGAACCAACGGACCGCTCTTGTCCTGTGCCGTCAGGACGAACTTTCCTACGACGATATTTCTGAAGTGCTCGGCTGCTCGCTCTCGGCCACGAAATCGCTGATTCACCGCGCACGCGAGACTCTGAAGGAAAAACTCAAACCGTATTTGCGCACCGGCGCATGGAAGGACGCGGAAAATTAACGGCAACTTTCGAGGTGGCCCGGTTTTAAACCAGAAGGAGTATCTATGAACGAGACGGAGTTCGAAAAATTATGCTTGGCGAGCTGGCGCCGGACCCTGACCCCGCTAGAGATGGCAGCCTGCCAGTCTTTTTTGGCGGCTCACCCTGCGGCGCGGGCGAAGTGGGACGAAGAGACGAACCTAAGCGAGTTGCTCGCAAAACTCCCGGATGCGCCTCTTTCCAGCAATTTCACGAGCCGGGTTATGCAAATTGTCGAGCGTGAAAGGCCGGCTCGGTCAGGAAAGGAAAGTATTTTCGCCCGGCTCAAATTCAATTGGCCGCGGATTGCGGTGGCGAGTGCCTTGGCGGTCGCGGCGGTTTTTTCCATGAACCAATATCGCGTGGCCCAGCGGACGGAAATCGCCCATGATATTGTGGCGGTGTCACAGGTGGCCATCGTGCCGCAGGAATGGCTCCAGGATTTCGACGCGATCAACCGCTTGAGCCGTCCGCCTGTGGACGACGAACTTCTGGCGGCATTGCAATAGATCATGAAGGTTTGGCGTCTCACGAACGATTTTCCTGGAGCGCTGTTGTGCCTTGTCCTGGTCGCGCCTTCGTTGGGCACCTTGCTCAGCCATTCGCAGGATTTGCCCAAAACGCAAAGCGGGAATGCGCCGCCCGCTTTGCCAGTGGTGAAGCCTCCCATCGAACGTTTTCGTGAGTTGCTGCTGCTGCCGGAGGCTGAGCGGGACCGCGCGCTCGCTGAGAAGCCGCCAGAGCAACGAAAGACTTTGGCCGCGAAGCTGAAGGAATATGAGTCGATGACGGCTGAGGAGAGGGAATTGCGTCTCGCCGTCACGGAACTGCGCTGGTACTTGACGCCATTGATGCGGACTGCTCCTGCCGAGCGCGGGCCGGGGCTGAATTTAATCCCGGCGGAGCGGCGTCCGCTGGTCGAAGACCGCCTTCGCCAATGGGACACACTCGCCGCGAGCCAGCAGAAAGAGTTTTTGGAAAGCGAGATGACCATTAACTATTTTTTGCGCCTGCAATCAGGCCGCCCCGACCAGCAAACCAACCTTCTGGAAAACCTGTCTCCCGCGTATCGTCAGCAATTGGACGCGGAACTATCCCGCTGGCGATCGTTGCCCGACGAGCAGCGCGACCGGATGTTCGGCAGGTTTCAACAATTCTTTGACCTGAACGCCCAGGAAAAGGAACGAACGCTGGGCACGCTTTCCGAGAGTGAGCGCGCGCAGATGGAGGATACCTTGCAAACTTTCCAGAAATTGCCAGCCGAACAGCGGCGGCATTGCATTCGGTCCTTCAGCAAATTCGCCAGCCTGAGCGCAGGTGATCGACAACAATTTCTTCAGAAAGCGGAATTATGGAAGTCCATGTCGCCATCGGACCGGCAAACCTGGCGCGGGTTGGTGCAAAAGTTACCCCAAATACCGCCCTTGCCGCCTGGTTTCAAGTTCATGCCGCCGTTGCCTCCCGACCCGCGTTTCAGTCCGGTGGCCCCACCTGAACTCTCCCGGTAACGTCCCGCGCGGATTGGAATCGAGGCTTGGCAGCGCTAAAAGTTTTTTTACAATGCGCCAGTGATAGGCCTTTTAAGATTCTTCGGGCTGCTCAACGCGGCGGTCTGGCTGGGCGCGGCGGTTTCATTTACCTACGCAATCGGCCCGGGGTTTTTCTCGAACGAAATGAAAGCGATCTTGCCGCCGCCTTGGAATGGGGGCGCCGCTCAGATCATTCTCCAACGTTATTTCATTCTGCTCCATTGCTGCGGGGCCGTCGCGCTGCTGCATTTGTTTCTCGAAAAAATTTACCTGGGCAAAAAAATTGAGCGCCTGACGCTCGCGATTGTGGGCGCGACCATTTTTCTCGGCTTACTCGGCGGATTCTGGTTCCAACCCAAGTTGAAGGATTTGCACTTGCGCTGGTACGACCCACGATCCCCGGTCGCTGCACGTGAACAAGCCCATCGCTCCTTCAGCATCTGGCATGGCGCTTCTCAAACAGTGAATCTCTTCGTCATGGGCGGGCTGCTCGTTTACTTTTGGCGACTCTCCAATCCACCTTCGGCGACGCGTTTTGCCAGTTCGAATAAATTCAGAAGTTGACAAACGCCCACTCGTGGCGAACCAGTAGTCAAAGGATTTAATACGCTGCGGACTGTCAGCGGTATCAGGAAAAAGGAAGTATGATTTCAAACGAACGTCCCTCTCCGTATGGCAATCGCCCCTTCAATTCCGGTTATAGTTCCGGTGCTCCCAAACCACCCGTCAATGAGGACACGCTCAAAACCGACAAGGTTCAAATAGAGCGGAAAACCTTTATTTTCACTCTGAAGGAGAATCCGCGCGGACGTTTTCTGCGCATTACCGAAGACGTCAATGGCCGTCGCGACAATGTCATTGTTCCGGCCACGGGCCTCGAAGAGTTCAAGAAATTGCTGGACGAAATGGTGAAGGCCAGCGCGGAAATTCCGCCAAAGAATAGTCCTTAGCTTATCGCCGCTTGCGACTCGGTTTTTTCGCAGGTGATTTCGTTTTTGCCTTGGCTTTGGGCTTCGTCGTGGCCTTGGCTTTTACCTTAGGAGCATCCCCCCAAAGTGTTTCGAGATCGTATTTTTCACGGACATCCTGGCGCATGACGTGAACGATCACGTCGAAAAAATCGAGCACCTGCCACGCCGTTTGTAATTCTCCATCGATTGCGCGCGGACGCAGGCTGTGTTCGTCCCGAAGCGTGTCGGTAATTTCGTTCATGATCGCGCGCAGGTGAGGTTCGCTCGATCCGGTGGCAATCACAAAATAATCCGTGATTGTGGAAATCTCCGAGACATCCAGAACCACCACGTCTTCCGCCTTTTTGTTTTCCGCGAGGTCACGGCATAGCAGTGCCAGTTTCTTTGAATCCATTTCGTTGAAAGTAGAGCAATCGCCTTAAAAATAAAGGCGATTGTTTCGGATCGCCTCGCTCACGGCAGGCAGCGACAGGTGATCAATCGAAAGGCCGGCTTTGACGCGCGCGCGAATTTGCGAAGACGAAACCGCAAGGGGAAATCCTCCGAGATAATCTCCGCGAAATGGAGCAGGAATCGGAACTTTTAATTCGCCAGGTCGCGGGATGATTAGGAACTCCACGAGGTTCGCCAGATCAACGGCTTCCCGCCATTTCGGCAATTGGGCGACGTTGTCCGCGCCGATCAAATAAAAAAGCTTCGCGGCGGGAAATCGGCTTGAATAATCCCGCACCGTATCAATCGTGAAAGAGATGCCGCCCCGCTTGAGTTCCTGTTCATCCACTTCCGCATGCACGTTCCCCGCGAGGGCGAGGCGCAGCATTTTGATCCTCTCAGGCGCGGGCGTCGGGACGGAATCCGGTTTGAACGGAGACTGTGCAGCCGGCACGAAAAAGATCCGGTCTAACTGCCATTCTTCGTGCGCCGCCTGCGCCACGAGGAGATGACCGAGGTGAACCGGGTCGAAGGAGCCACCGTATAAGCCTATTCGTTCCATCATCGTCAAAGTTTTCAACAACAGCGATTGATCCCGCCACTAAAGCGCCGTTCCGTTTCCTGCACGTAAACTTTTTCCAAATTCTTTTCCGGGTCGATGGAGGAACAGTTTTCCAGGCCGCAATCGTTTTCAACGACGCGCGCGCGATCGACGGCTGCCTCTCCCGAGAGTTCTTTGGCCAGCGCGAGCGCGAGGGCAAGAATGGAAAGAACATGGAGCGGCCTCGCTTCGGCAATCGCATATTCTGGCAGCCATACCGGTTCGCTTTCATTGACGCGGGCCAATTTTTTCCGAGCCAGGAGCAGAACCCATTCGCGAACGCTTAACAGCACAATCAGAATTACCATCGCCAAAAACAGGACGGTCACAAACGTATCGAGGAGGTTGTTGAAATAGAGCGCCCGGTTTTTCGCAAGTTCGTTCCGGGATTTTTTCATTTCCAGGTTGAACTCCTTCGAGACATTTAGACTTGGATTCGCCACTGGCAGCGATCTGGACTCTTCAATTTTGCTTTTTGCAATTTTGGCTGCGGATAAAAATCCAATTCGCGGATCTGCCGAAAAAATCTTTTGCACACCCGCCGTCATGGTCACGGCAAGAAGCACGCTGAGTGGAATCAACGTGATCAAGGCAAATGCCGGACGACCCGCGCGGGGCGTTGGACTTTGGATTTTGGACTCTTTCCCCAGCTGCATTTTCAAAATCACCGTCGTGGCCAGGCAGAGCGCGATTGCCGCAAGCAGTTGATTCGCGATGCCGAACAGCGGCCAGAGTGAGTTGATCCCGCCGAGTGGATCTTTGACGCCTTGAATCAGAAAACATCCCCACGCACCCACCAGCAGGATGCTGGCGCCGAGATTGGCGATTGGGTTGCGCGTGTCACCCAGCGGTTTCCAAAGATGACCGAGCATGTCCTGCAGCAGGTAGCGCCCGACCCGCGTTCCGGCGTCGATAGTGGTCAGGATGAATAGCGCCTCGAACATAATCGCGAAGTGGTACCAAAGTTTCAGGCCCTTCCCACTGAATACATTTGAAAATATTTGCGCCATCCCGACGGCCAGGGTCGATGCGCCCCCCGCGCGGCCGAACAACGTGTTCTCACCGATGGCATCCGCCATGGTTTGCATTTTCTCAACTGTGATCGGGTAGCCGAGCGCGGAAACTTTGGCGACGGTCTCTGCCGGAGGGTCCTTCACATTCATGCTGAAATAAACTCCCGGTTCCAGAGTACACGCCGCGATCAGCGCCATGATGGCAACCAGCGACTCGAGGCACATCGCGCCGTAGCCGATTGACCGCGCATAGCTTTCGCGGGTGATGATCTTCGGCGTCGTCCCGCTGGCGATCAAAGTGTGAAAGCCCGAGATCGAGCCGCAGGCGATGGTGATGAAACAAAACGGAAACAATTTTCCGGCGACGACCAGGCCGGAGCCATCAATGAACTTGCTGACGGCGGGCATTTGCAGTTGGGGAAGAACCAGGAAAATTCCAACGGCCAGCGCAAAAATCGTCCCGAGTTTCATGAACGTGCTCAGGTAATCTCGCGGCGCCAGCAACAGCCAAACCGGCAAAACGCTCGCGGCCAATCCGTAGAGAATGATCGACCAGGCCAGGGTGATCGGACTGAGCGTGAGGAATTTTCCCAGCGCCAGGTCTTCCTGGAAAAATTTTCCTCCCCAAACGGCGAGCAACAGCAATCCCACTCCGATCGCTGACGCTTCCATCACTTTTCCGACGCGCCAAAAACGGAGGTAGCCGCCCATGAACATCGCAATGGGAACTGTCGCTGCGACGGTGAACACGCCCCAAGGGCTGGCCGCGAGCGCGTTAACCACGACCAGCGCGAGCACAGCGAGCAGGATGACCATGATGGCAAGAATCGCGAGCATCGCGACGTAGCCAGCGGGATTGTTCAATTCTTCTTTGACCATTTGGCCGAGCGATTTTCCGTTCCGCCGCATCGAACAAAACAAAATAACAAAATCCTGCACCGCGCCGCCGAGAACCACGCCGATTAAAATCCAAAGTGTGCTGGGGAGGTAACCAAATTGCGCCGCGAGCACGGGACCAACGAGCGGGCCGGGACCGGAGATCGCCGCGAAATGATGGCCGAAGACAATCCACTTGTTGGTTTTGACGAAATCCTTCCCGTCATCGTGAACTTCGCTCGGGGTGGCGCGGCGGTCATTGAGCACCAGAACCTGCGTGGCGATCCATTTGGAATAAAAACGATAGCCGACGGCGTAGGTGCAGAGCGCAGCGGTCAGGATATAAATCGAGTTGAGATGTTCGCCGCGATGAAAAGACAGGACGGCATAAGCCCACGCGCCAAGCGCAGCGACGAAAAACCAAAGGACCGGCGTGAAAACTTTTTTCATCAGGTTCGATAAATCATACGAACGATGTTCTCGGATTCAACTGCGAACGTTCCGACATTTGCTGAACCCGGTTTGCTCGGGACAAAGCTGATATGAAACGCACTGGACCTCCAGCTTCCTCTCCGGTTGGTCCTGGTAGTTATTATTCTGATCGAGACAAGGATTGCCCCGCCGTCGTCGCTTTGCTAAATCACTGCCTCTCCATGAAAAATGATTCAACCGGGAAAACGGACATACACAGCGAAAGTTTTTTGCACACCTTGATGCGCCGGCAGTTGAAGCTCTCGATCGGTTGCGCTGCGACATTCGTGATCGCTTTGCTCACGTTGCCGCTGGCGAATTATTTTTATCC
>JBDSIW010000133.1:0-3850 GCA_039917795.1 Verrucomicrobiota bacterium
ATAATGAATCTTCTTAACGCCATCACCATTGGGTTCAAAGAAATCTGGGCACACAAATTCCGTTCCTTGCTCACGATGCTCGGCATCATTCTCGGCGTGGCCAGCCTCGTGGCCATGTCCGCGCTGATCAAGGGAATGGAAAACGGCATGCGCGAAGCGTTGGTCGCCATCGGCGGGCTGGAAAAAATCCGCCTCGAAGACCAGGATATCCCCATCTTCCAGCAACACCTGGCGGATCAAGCAGTTGGCACAACCATCGCGGATGTTTACGCCCTGAAAAACAGCGCGCCGCTCATCCGTTTGGTCACGCCGGAAATGAGGTCGCGCGACGTGATCATGACGCGCGGCGGAAAATCCTTTAACTCCTGGAATTTCACGGGGACCTGGCCGGGCGCCCTCGAAATGAACGAACACGAAATCCAATACGGCCGCATGTTCAACGAAATCGACGACGAAAGCGCCCGCAATGTTTGTGTCATTGGCACCGCCGCGCGCGATGCGCTCTTCGGTTCGCCTGAGGAAGTCGGCCGCGAGATCGTTCCCGTCGGCGAGCAGATCAATATCAAAGGCCAGATTTTCACCATCATTGGGATGTTCAAACATTATGAGAGCGAACAGGACGCCAAGAAGCGCGAACTGGAGAAGAATAAACCCAAGGAGGAAAGCACCGGTCCAGCTCGAAGCCGAGGTTGGGGCGGGAAGGGACGCGGCAGCGGCGGGATTTTTTATTTCAAGAACAACACGGTTTACATTCCGCTCAACACGATGTGGATCAAATTCCGCTCCGCCACTGGCACGAATAATATCCCGGATCAGCACCTGTCCGGGCTCTCGATGAAGATTCGCGACATCAGCCAGCTGGAAGCATCGCTACAGCAAGCCAAGAATGTTTTGATGATTACGCATCGCGGCATCGAGGATTTTTCGTTTCAAACTCAGGAAAACTGGGCGGACCAGATCAATAGCTCGATCCGGAATGCGCGGCTGAGCGGCGGTTTTATCTCGGCGATCAGTCTGCTGGTGGGCGGCATCGGCATCATGAACATCATGCTCGCCAGCATTACCGAGCGCATCCGCGAAATCGGCATCCGCAAAGCGGTCGGCGCAACCTTCAGCGACGTGTTTATCCAGATTCTAGTCGAGAGCGTGGTCATCGCCGTCATCGGCGCGGTTGCGGGCCTGCTCGCCTCGTATGGGATCGTGCGAATCCTGGTGTTGATTTCGCCGACGGAAAACTCGCCGATGATCACGATGGACGCGATGGCGATAGCTTTTGCCTTCAGCGCAGGCGTCGGCGTCCTGGCTGGATTATTTCCCGCATTCAAGGCGGCGAAGCTCGACCCCATCCAGGCGCTGCGCTACGAATAATTAGTTTCGCTCGAGGAGTTCCCTCGGGAAATTATTCTTTAAAATAAATTGACTCTGGCTTTGGTTCATACAACCGTTTCAAACGAGCGTATGAAACAAGTCAAGGACACCCGATCCCGCATTCTCGACACGGCGGAGGAATTGTTCAGTGAACATGGCCTCGACCGCGTCTCCATTCGTGACATCACCCGGAAAGCCCGGGTGAACCTTGCGGCCATCAATTATCATTTCGGGACAAAGGAGGATCTGGTAGGCGCGGTTTTCGAGCGCCGGGTCATTCCGGTTAACCAGGCGCGAATGGCGGCCCTTGATGGCGTGGAAAAGGCGGCTGGGAAAAAGTCTCCAAAACTTGAGGAAATATTGGGGGCTTTTATCCGGCCCACCATCACCTATTCACTTGATCCGTCCCAAAACAATAAAACTTTCTCCCGGCTCTTCGGGCGGTGCCTCACGGAGCCAAGTCCGGAACTTGAGGCGCTTTTGAAAAAGCAGTTCGAGCCGTTGGTGGAGCGAATGGATGCCGCCTTGATGAAAACGCTCCCGCATTTATCGCGCTCGGAAATTTTTTGGCGGATGAAATTTACGTTCGGCGCGTTACACCACTGGCTGCTGACGAAAGATAAATTTCTTCCCACGTGGCTCGAAGCAATCGAGGTCGAGGCGCAGACGCAAAAATTAATTTCCTTCGCGGCGGCGGGGTTCCGGGTTGCCTGATTTTTCCAATTCCATATGAAATCAATTGATTCAAAGAGATTCCTGTTTTGCGTTCTGACCCTCGCGCTGGTCGCAGGAACTGGCGGCTGCAAGAAAAAAGAGGTTAAGCCGCCCGCCCGGCCGCCCGCTGACGTCTCCGTCGTGACGGTGGCGAGCGAAAGCGTGAACCGCACGAGGGAACTGCCGGGGCGCATCAATCCCATGCGCGAAGCGCAGGTGCGCGCCCGTGCCACGGGAATCCTGATGAAACGGTTATTTGTCGAAGGCGCAAATGTAAAGGAGGGCCAGCCGCTGTTTGAGATCGATCCCGTCCCGTTGCAGGCCAGCCTGAACAGCGCGAAAGCTTCGATTGCCCGCACGGAGGCGGCGTTGAAAGAATCGAAAGCCAACGCCGACCGCTATCAGGAGTTGGTCAAAATTAATGCCATCAGCAAACAAGTTTACGACCAAGCGGTGGCGACCCAGGCCCAAAACGAAGCGGAGTTGCAGGCGGGAAAAGCGACCGTTCAGACTGCGGAATTAAACCTCGGCTACGCGCAAGTCAACGCTCCGATCTCCGGGCGAATCGGCAAAGCGATGGTGACGGAAGGCACCCTGGTCAGCGCCACGGAAGCGACGCAGCTCGCGGTGATTCGCCAGCTCGACCCGGTTTATTTTGATTTCACACAATCGAGCACCGACGTGTTGCGTTTGAAGCGGGCGATGGAAAGCGGTTCGCTGCAAAGCGTCGCTCCCGGCGAGGCGCTGGTGACCCTGATCCTCGAAGACGGCTCGGTTTACCAGCACCCCGGCAAATTATTATTCTCGGACATTTCGGTCGATCCGACGACCGGCATGATCACCTTGCGCGCAGAAGTCCCGAATCCGGAAAACCTCCTGATGCCGGGAATGTTCGCCCGCGCCCGGATTGTGGAAGGCGTCAACACCAACGCTATCACCATCCCGCTGCGCACCGTGGCGCGAGGCGCGGCGGGAATTTCCACGGTGCTGGTGGTCAACCAGGATAATAAAGTGGAGCCGCGCACCATCGAAATCGACCGCACCGTGGGCAGCAAAGTCGTGGTCGCCAAAGGGCTGAAGATTGGCGAGCGCGTGATCGTGGAAGGTTCGCAGAAAGCGCCACCCGGCTCGGTGGTTAAGCCCGTCCCATTCACCGATGCAACGGCGACGAACGCTTCCGTGAAGACCAACTGAGGAACGACCATGGCACATTTTTTTATAAACCGGCCGGTTTTTGCCTGGGTGGTTTCCATCCTGATCCTGGTTCTTGGCGGGCTGGCCATCACGAAATTGCCCGTCGCTCAATATCCCAGCGTCGCGCCGCCTTCGATCTCAGTGACCGCGAATTACGCAGGCGCTTCCGCTGAGACGATGCAGGAAACGGTGACGTCCGTGATCGAGCAACAGCTCAACGGCATCGATAACCTGCTTTACATGTCGTCCGCCAGTGACGCGTCCGGCCTCGCGACCGTCACTCTGTATTTTCTCCCCGGAACCAATCCCGACACCGCTCAGGTGCAGGTGCAAAACAAGGTGCAGCTGGCCACGCCGAGTCTGCCCCAAACCGTCCAGCAGCAAGGCGTCGTCGTCGCCAAGGCGACCCGCAATTTCATGATGTTCTTCACGCTCTCGACGACCGATGACAGCCTGGACGAAATCGCGCTGGGCAACTACATCGCCTCGAGCGTGCTTGACCCGATTCGGCGCGTCACGGGCGTGGGCGAGGCAAATCTTTTCGGTTCGCAGTACGCGATGCGGGTTTGGATCA
>JBDSIW010000134.1:0-6444 GCA_039917795.1 Verrucomicrobiota bacterium
CGGTCGGTGGGAGAATTCATTGGAAGCAATGAAGAGGCGGTCCGCAAACGGGTCAGCCGCGCCCTGGACAAACTGCAACTCCTTTTGAAAAATCGCGGGGTGGCGTTTTCGGCGTCCGGATTGGCGGCGGCACTCAGCGCTCAAGCGGTCACCGCCGCCCCGGCAGGATTGGCGATCAGTATTTCCGGTGCCGCCCTGGCCAACGCGGCAACGACCGGCACAACGGCCTTCACGGTTTTAAAAATTATGAGCATGACTAAACTGAAAGTCGGAATTGCCAGCGCACTGATCGCGGCTGGAATAGCGATTCCCTTGATCCTCCAACATCAGGCGCAAACGAAATTACAGGCCGAGAATGAGGCGTTGCGCCGCAAGGCTGCCCAAAGCGACCAATTGGCGGCGGAGAATGAGCACCGCGCGCAATTGGCCGTGCAATCCTCCGACACGCCGCCCCCGAGCGACAGCTCCCGCGAGTTGCTCAAACTGCGCGGCGAAGTGGGAAAGTTGCGCCAGGAAAATGCGAACGTCACCGCAGCGTCCAAACCTACAGGAGAAAGTGTGCTCACCGGCATGACGACCGATCCCAAAATGAAAAAGCTGATTCACGACCAGCAAAAAATGGGAATGGGAATGATGTACGGCGCCTTCGCCAAGGACGCCAAATTGTCGAAAGAGCTAACGGAAAAGTTCAACGATCTGCTGGCGGACAACGTGATGGAAAACATCGATCACATCACGAGCGTGCTGCGCGATGGGAAATCTCCTGCCGAACGCGACGAGTTGTTTGCGCAACAGGATGCTTCGGTATTGAAAAAGGTTGAATCACTGCTGGGCACGGAAGGAGTTGCCAAATACGAGGAATTTACGCGCGATCTGGCCAGCCACCTGACTTCCGAACAATTCAAGGGGATGCTCAGCGGAGAGTCAGCGGACAAGGATGAGAAAACCAAACAGATTTACCAGGCCATGCAGGCTGAGACGAAAGCCGCTTTGGCCAGCGCCGGGCTCGATCCAAATTTTCAAACCGTGCCGATCCTGAACTTCCGCAATATCGCTTCCGAGTCCGAAGCCGAAAAAAATCTCAAGCTGCTCGAAGGCATTTATGAAAACGTCTCCGCGCAATCCACTGCCTTCCTCACCCCGGAAGAAGTTAAAAAATTCCGCGAGTTTCAGGCGCTCGCCATCAACAACAACCGCATGGGCCTCGTCATGAATCGAAAGATGATGGCGCCGGGCGCGAAATAATTCTTTGCGCCCGCGCGCCTTTGCGCGAAAAATAATCCGTGCGCACTCGCTTTCTCCTTGGTCCGGCCGGAACGGGTAAAACGTTCCGCTGCCTGGCGGAGATTCGCGCCGCGTTGAAGACATCTCCCGAAGGAGATCCGCTGATCCTGCTCGCGCCCAAGCAGGCGACCTTCCAGTTGGAACGTCAGCTCCTGGCCGACGAATCCCTGGCGGGTTACACCCGGTTGCAAATTTTCTCTTTCGAGCGCCTCGCCGATTTTGTCCTCACAAAATTACGACGCCCGCCGGCGAAAATACTGTCGGAAGAAGGACGCGTGATGGTTTTGCGGGCGCTGCTTTTGCGCAACCGGGATCAGCTTGGGATTTTTCGCGGCAGCGCGCGGCAGCCGGGATTCGCTCAACAACTGAGTCTTGTGCTGCGCGAATTGCAACGCCACCAGCTTTCCGCCGCAACGCTGTTGAAGCTCAGCAAAAAGGTCGAGAAATCGTCGCAGCTCAGCGCCAAGCTGCATGATCTCGCGTTTATCCTCGGCGCTTACTTCGATTGGCTGGCGAAACATCAACTGCAGGACGCCAACAGCCTGTTGGATCTCGCCTCGGAAGTGTTGCGCGCCGGGCAAAAGAGCAACGCACACCCCATCTCCATTGCCGGTTTTTGGCTGGATGGCTTCGCCGAGATGACTCCGCAAGAAATCGATTTGCTCGCCGCAGTGATTCCCAATTGCGATGAAGCCACCCTCGCGTTCTGCCTGGACGCCTCCTCGGATAAAATTGCCTCCGATTTATCCATCTGGTCGGTGGTCAACAAAACATTCCAGGAATGTTTTGATCGTCTCGGCCTTCTGCCTGACTGCCGTGTAGAAATAGAAAATCTGCCGCGCGATCCCGTGAAAAGCCGCTTCAACGAATCAAAGCCGCTTCGTCATTTGGAAAAGCATTGGTCCGCGCCGACACCGCTTGCTGATTCGGACCACGCTGGCGAACAACTTTTGCAATCGCTGCGGTTAACCACGTGCATGAATCCACAAGCAGAAGCGGTTCTCGCGGCGCACGAAATCCTGCGCCATGTCCGCGCAGGCGGAAGGTTCCGGAACGTGGCCGTCCTGCTCCGACACTTCGATGGTTACCACGACGTGCTGCGCCGGACGTTCACGCGCTACGAAATCCCATTCTTTCTCGATCGCCGGGAATCCGTCGCGCACCATCCGCTCGCCGAATTGACGCGCAGCGCGCTGCGGCTGGCCGCTTTCAACTGGGAGCACGACGACTTTTTTTCCGCCCTGAAAACCGGCCTGGTCGTGAGCGAGGAAACTCTCGTGGATCAATTGGAGAACGAATCGCTCGCGCGCGGCTGGCGCAGGGACGCCTGGTTGCAACCGTTTAAATTCAGTGAGGAGCAGAAATCCCTTTCCCACCTTGAACTCTTCCGGCAACGCGTCGTTCCCGCGTTCCAAAAGTTTTGCGAAGCTCTGGCGGCTGTAAAATTCTCCCCTGATGGACCGCAACTGGTCGAAGCGATCCGCCACTTGTGGGCCAATCTGCAAATCGAGGAGCAGATCGCTGCCTGGGCCGAAACCAACCCCGTGCATGCGACGGCGCTGGAGCAAATGCAAAGCTGGCTGGACAATATTGAGTTCGCCTTCGAATCGTTCCGCCTCGTCGATTGGCTGCCGATTTTGGAGTCAGGTTTGAGCGGGATGAAAGCCGGGGTGATTCCGCCCGCGCTGGACCAGGTCTTGATCGGGACAGTGGATCGCTCGCGCAATCCAGATTTGGAACTCGTTTTGGTTCTCGGCCTCAATGAATTGATTTTTCCCGCTCCTCCTCCGTCGGGAAACCTTCTCACGGAATCGGATTACTCGGAACTTTCGAAACAGGAGGTCGCGTTGGGGCCAAACAAACTCGAGACGCTGGGGCGCGAGCGATTTTACGGATACATCGCGTGTACTCGCTCGAGAAAACGGCTGGTGCTGACCTGTTCGTCCCAGGATAACGAGGGCCGCGCGCAAAATCCCTCGCCCTTTTTCAGTTTGTTCAAACAACTTTTTCCCACTCTGATTCCCGAAACCATTTCCACGAAGCCGAGCTGGATTGAAAGCATTCACCGATGCGATTTGATCGCGCCGCTCATCCAATCCCAGACCGCGGATGGATCGGGATCGCTTAAAACATTGTCCGCCACGGCGGTTTTCGATTCGGTGCGCGAGCGGCTGGAACATTTTTCTTCATTGGCCACGACGGAGACCCTTTCGCCCGCGATGGCTGGGCAAATTTACGGGACAACATTGAAAACCTCGGTCAGTGCGCTCGAACAATTTGCGGCGTGCCCGTTTCGTTTCTTTGTCAGCGCGGGTTTGCGCGTGCAGGAGCGAAGAGTTTTTGAAGTGGACGTCCGCGAAAGAGGCATGTTTCAACACATGGCTCTGGCGACTTTTCATGAACAGGTGCAAAAGGAGGGAAAACGCTGGCGGGACCTAACGCCCTTCGAAGCGCGCGCGCGCATGGAGCAAATCGGAGCGGACCTGGCCACCAGCTTTCGCGATGGACTGTTCGGAACTGATGCACAAAGCGAATGGGTGGCGCGCAACTTGACCGAATCTCTCCAGGATTTCATCGAAGCAAGCGTCGCGTGGATGCAACAATATGAGTTCGATCCGCATGTCGTGGAGTTGGGTTTTGGGACGAAAGAAAAACACCTGCCCGCCTGGGAAATCAATTTGGGCCAGGATCGTAAAATGGCGTTGCGCGGGATCATTGATCGCGTGGACCTTTGCCGGTTGCCAGATCGAAGCGAATCGATGGCCGTGATCATTGATTACAAGTCGAGCGCCAAACAGCTTGATCCGTTATCGCTCGCGCACGGATTGCAATTGCAGCTTCCCGCTTATCTGGCGTTTCTCCGCCGCCTGCCGGATTCGGAAAAAGTATTCGGCGTCAAAAAGCTGGTTCCAGCAGGCGTTTTTTACGTGAATTTCCGCGGCGAATTCAGTGGCGGAAAAACGCGCACCGAAGTTTTGGACGGCGCGAAGGATGTCCGCCAAAACGCCTACCAGCATGCGGGCCGTTTTGATTTCTCCGCACTCCGGCTGCTCGACAACCGGGCGACGAAAACCGGGACACAATTCAACTACCGGCTAAAAGACAACGGGCAGCCCCACGGTTCGAGCCGCGAAATCATGGCGACGGAAGGCTTTGGAAAGCTGCTCGACGAGGTGGAGCAACATCTGTTGCGAATGGGGAACGAGATCTACTCAGGCGGCGTGAAGATCGATCCCTACCAAAAAGGAAATGTCCGCGCCTGTGACGTGTGCGACTATCGCTCGATTTGCCGGATTGACCCGTGGACACACGAGTTCAATATTCTGAAAAAAATTTCGCCCACGCCGCACGGTTCCTTATAACACACACGTAAATGTTAATGGGGATCGCGGAGTGGGCAAAGGGTTTAGACGATCGACAGATTTCGCACCCAGTTTCCCGGATGCTTCTTGCCGATCCAAAATGATTCTCCCACGCCGATGGTGGGTGGATTGCGATCCCACGCTTCCGCCGAATAGGGATGGACGGTGTACTTCTGCTGGTCGCGATCAAACATGTTGATCACGTCCCCTTCCCCAATCGGGAAGCCAAGATCGGTATGCAGCCGTCCGGGTTGTGGCACGAGCGAGCTGCGAATCGACATGCCGGCAGGGATCGGGTTGGTCAATCGACCTTGACTGACGTCGCCGACGAAATTGAGATTCTTGAAATCCGTGGTTGGATTGAAAACGATTGCGCCTTCGCCCGGGACAAACAGCTCGTTCGGGTTCGTCCATTTTCCATTCTTCACCGAATTATTGGTCAGACGAAACAAGCTCGTGTCGAACTTGGAAATCGTCATCCCCTCAGGCATTTCCGGGAACAACGTCTCGACACGGCTGGAAAGCGCGTTGAAGGGATTGGAGATCATCGCAAAGCCTGGGGGCAACGAGAGGGTCGCGTAACCCAGAATGTTTTTGGACGTCGCCCCGCCCGACAATCCGCGATAAAATCGGTAGCTGAAATTGAACGCCTCGGTATCCAGGTATTCCACGGTTTCTCCGACCGCGGTGTCCGAATGAATCGATTTCCAGGTCTTCATGTCGGACGAGGACTGAAGTTCGTAGGCACTGCCGCTGGCCAGGCGCACTTGAAATTGAAACGCGCCGTGCGGGAATCGTTTGGCTGAGCCGAGGACGGGCGCAACTCCCACGGTCGTCTTATTCTTCCGGATCAAGTTCGTGATAAACCCGCCCCATTGCGTCTCATTGCTGGTTTTCGTAATGCTCATCTCAGTTATTCGTCAAAATGTTGGACAAAGACTCATCCTTTTCTATCCTGCCCACCTGACATAGCAGCGTATATGCCATGATGATATTTCGCCGATTCCACGCGGGCTTTTTGCGATCTTTTCTTTTGCGATGAACGAGCCCACTGCGAGCCAAAACAAAGCAATCTCTTCCACGGGGAATCTGTTGATCGTTGCCGGCGCGGGCGCAGGAAAAACCCGGACACTTGTCCAGCGTTGCGTCTCATTTCTGCTGGACAAAAAAAATCCCGGGTCACTCGACGAGATCCTCATGGTCACATTCACCGAGGCGGCGGCGTCGGAAATGCGAAAGCGAATCCGTGACGCGCTCGACGAGAAATTCCGGAGCGATCCCGACAACCATCACCTCGCCGAACAGCTTGCGCTCCTCGACAGCGCCCGCATCTGCACGCTGCACAGCTTTTGTTTCAGGCTCGTGCGCGACAATTTCTACCACCTCGGCCTCGATCCGCTGGTCAACATCCTTCCGGAAGAACAAGCCAACCTGCTGGCCCGCGAAGTTCTGGAGGCAATCATGCTGGAGATTTACGAGGGAAAAACCACCCTGGCCACCCCGGTGCAGCGATTGGTTTCCGAGCAGGGCCGCGGCTGGGACCAGCCGATTCGCGACCTCGTCAAGCGAATCCACGCCTACCAGCAGACTCTTCCCGACCCGGCGGGCTGGTTTGCCGATCAAGCCGCGCGATTCGATCGAGCCAGACCTGAGCAATGGGAACAGTGGTTCAACGAGGAATTGGTCCGATGGAGAGAGTGGTGGCTGCCGGTCTTGAATTCGCAGGACGAAGGGAACACCGTCGCCAAACTCTGCGCGCTTGCCGTGGTCCAGCTATCTGCGCAATCGAGTCGAGCCG
>JBDSIW010000135.1:0-3088 GCA_039917795.1 Verrucomicrobiota bacterium
CCGCCCCTCATTATTCCCTCCAACCTCGAGGAAAATTTGCTTCACGGCATCCGCTTGCCCCAGGCCGGTTCCGCAGAAACTTTTCCCATGGCAATTGGGTTCGCGTGGAAACGGTGGCTGCCCGCTATGATTTGCCTGGCCTTCGCACTCACAGTTGTCGCGGTTCAATTCAATTCCATCGTGCGGCTGAAAAAGCAGAATGCCGAATTGCAGGCCGCGACTCAGAATCTTGAGCAACTTCGGCGCTACAATCTGGAGTTTAAAAAACAGGTGATCGCCGTGGAAGAGCTCGATCAATTGCGCCGGGACGTTGCCGAACTGGCAGGTCTTCGCGCGGAAATCGCGAGGCTGCGCGCGGAAACCTCCGGTTTGGAAAACTTGCGTGCGGAAAATAAGAACCTTGCCGCCTCGGTGGGAGCCAGCGCAAAAGCGAACGAGGATTTTTCCGCCGAGGCAAAAGCGCGCGCCGAGCGAATTCAATGCGTCAATAATTTGAAACAGATCGGCTTGGCGGGTCGAATCTGGGCCTCCGATCACAACGATGTTTATCCAACCGATTTTATTTCGATGGAGAACGAAATGGGCACTCCAAAAATTATGAAATGCCCCTCTGACCAGGCACGGGCGGAATTGACCTGGGCGGACGTCGCCTCCGGGAATGTGAGTTATAAGCTTTACGGACCCGGGATCAAAGGAACCGAGCCCCAAGTGGTCCTGGCGGAATGCCCCATCCACCACAACTACTGCCTCGCAGACGGCAGCGTCAACATGCTCTCGGAAGAACAGGTGAAAAAGGATCTCATCATCATCGACGGCAAACTGACCCGTCAATCGCGATGAAATGTCCATCGCCATTTGTCGTGCGTCTCGTTCTCGTTGGAGGGATCATCCTGACTCTTGGCCTCTGCACCTGGAATTATCGCGCCACCGCCCGGCTGATAACCACAAATCACGATCTTTTGGTCACGCAGCAGGAAGTGACTCGTCTCGCCCGCGAAAACCGGCAAATCGCCCAGGCCAGCGTGGCGGAGGAAGATCTGCAAAAACTTCGGGCGGACATCCGCGATCTTCCCAAACTGCGCAATGAAATCCACCCTTTGCGCGAACGCGCTCGGGAATTCAAGATTCTCGTTTCGGAAAACGAGCGATTGCGCTCGCTCAAAAAAATTCAGCCCGGCCAGGCTGCTCCAGCGAACTTGCCAATGGATTTTATCCCCAAATCCGCTTTGCGGGATGTGGGATCAGAAACCCCCGAGGCGGCGTTACAATCCGCGTTCTGGGCAATGTGCCATGGCGATCTCGACCGTTTAACCGAGTTGATGGTTGGCGGTGCGAACGATCTGAATCAAGACAAAGGGTGGGAGAAAAGGAACATAGCCGAGGAGATGAGTCACTTTAACGGCTTCCGCATCGCCCACAAAAAAAGCGTTTCGCCGGTGGAAATGGAACTCGGTTTGCAAACCTCCGATGGCGGGGGAGTTTTTCCGGTGTTCGTCAAATTGATTGGAGCCGAATGGAAATTGGTCCGGAAGTTTTAGAGTTCGACGCCGGCTGATTCGCCACTTTTTCAGAAATATTCATGACCGCTTGATCCAGGAAATTTTTTACCTCTGGCGTTGGTTCTTGAATTGGTGAATATTTCTCCCACGCCTATGCCTCCGTTTAATTTGAAAAATCGTCGTTCTGCTTCCCCTCCCCTGTTTGCTTTTACCTTGATTGAACTTCTGGTGGTCATTGCGATTATTGCAATCCTCGCGGGACTGCTGCTCCCGGCGCTCGCCAAGTCCAAGGCCAAGGCGAAAGGGATTGCGTGCCTGAGCAACATGGCCCAGATCTCCAAGGCATCCCTGATGTACGTGGATGACAATCGCGGCTTGCTCATGCCTCTGTATTTTGTGCCGGGCAGTCCTTTCATGCCATCCGACTTCGCTTACGATCCCCGGACTTATTTAGTGCAAAATGGCGGTGGATTTTTCTGGGAGGATCGGCTTCGCATTAGCGGATACTCAAAAAACGGACGGATTTTTGATTGCCCGTCGCTGCAAGCGGTCGCGGCGAGAAGTATCGGCGGGGGAATCAGCACGAATCACGCTTTGGGAATCGGAATGAATTACCCGGAACTGGCAGCCATCGCGAGCCCCAACACGACTTCCGTCGGCTGGGTCAAAGATAGCGCGGTGGCCCGTCCAAGCGGTTGCATTGTCTTCGCGGATGCGGGCGCGGTGACGGTCGGGACGAAGGATTTGAACCCGGACAATTGGGTGCCGGACACGGGTTATGATGCGGTGCTCGCTGTTTACTACGGTGGTGGAGCAACTTATTTTCGCGATCCGAGCGACCCTGCGGGCTACGCCACGGGAGACGCGCGATCAGTTCCACGCCATAACAAGCGCGTGAATTTCGGGTTCTTCGACGGACACGCTGAAATCATGAAGAACAGCAAGGCGGGCTACAATCTGCCGCGAAAGAACGAAGCGGCGTTGTGGGCCAAAGACCATCGGTGAACCTTTCTCCTTTACGCCTGTTGCGAAATAAACCGCCATGTTAAATCGAATTTGTCTGCTCGCACTCTTCGGTTTTTTTCTCCTCGGTTGCGGGAAAAAAACCTCCTCTCAATCCGATGCGTCGCTGCCGGAATTGAATCGCGCATTACAATCCGTCGCCATGGCCAAGGGGAGATTTCCGGAAAATGTGGATGATCTCTCCGAGTTTCTCGCCTTGCAAGGGAAGCGCGTCCCGGCCCCGCCACCAGGAAAGAAATTTGTGATCGACGCCACCAACCGAGTCGTCGTGCTCGTCGGGCCGTGAACTGGAATTACTTTGGTTTCTGCAATCGTCCAAATCTGTCGCGGATCACGCTCGTTTTCCCAATCGTAATCCAGAGATCGTAGGAAAAAATCATTCCTGGCTTGATTGCAAAACGGCCGAGCGGAGCGAAGTACGAGCATGCGCCGTGTTTTTCGTCCCCATCACCGAAACGATAGCAGGTCAGGTCATTTGCCACGGGCACGTAGAAGCCGATTCCCGAATCGTGGGTGTTCACGTAGGCGGCCCAATGCTCAGTGATCCGGCGCGATTCATTCGGCCA
>JBDSIW010000136.1:0-5008 GCA_039917795.1 Verrucomicrobiota bacterium
TTGGACGGAGAACGCAAACTGGCTCGATGATTTGCAAGCGACGATCGACAAGCCTTCACTCAAACTGCAAGGCCCCGCGACCGTCCGCGCTGTGGTGCGCGATCTGCCGAAGAAGCGAATCGTCCATCTGCTGAACCTGAATGTGCAACGCGTTTCCTCCTTTGAAGACAAAGTGAATCCAGCGACAAATGTTCAAATCCAGGTGCGCTGGCCATCCCCCGCGATCAAATCGGTGAAGGCCTTGAGCGCGGACGCCGACGCCACGCTCGGGTTGATTCCATTCAAACTGACGCGCGACAAAAAAGGCGCGGTCGTGGGCGTGACCATTCCGCGATTGGTGATCTCGACCATTGTGGTGATCGAGTGAAGCGCGTCTGCCAAAGCGCAATCAGTAATTGCAATTCACGCGATAGAACCGCGACGGCGCTATGAACCCGCTGCTGTCATGCAGGACAATGACATTTCCATCTCCAGGCACGAATGGAAAAATGGGTGTCCAAGAAGCATCCGCAAGCGAGTCCTTGTATTCGAGGGTATAATTAATCCCGGCCATGCTGGGCAGGGAAATAGCTACGTTGGTCGAAGTGACGACGAAGCCGGAGAGCGTGAGCACGGGCGGGATTGCCACCTTAAGCGTGACAACGTCGCTGTCCACCACGCCAAAAAAATTGGTGATTCTGACGCCGTAAATCCCGGCCTGTGACGCCTGCACGTTTTTCAATTGCAATGACGGCGCATTGGCCCCAACGAGATTCGTTCCGCCGAATGACCACTGATAGATCAGTGGGCCTGTTCCGCTGGCCACCACCGAAAAACTCACGTCCGCACCCACCACCACGACCTGATTGGTCGGCTGGGTAAGGATCGTTGGAAGCGCGACCACAGGCGTGACCGACGACGAGAAATTATTCGACACGGTGGAGTCACTCGAGCCTGAGGTGATCTCGATTGTGTTAGTGATCAGGCCTTCCGCAATCGGCACGACAAAAATATTGAAGTTCGTTCGCGCGCCATTTAACAGGAGCGGAACTGTTGCCGTCACTTTGCCGTCGGCATAAACGCAGCCCGCCGACGCGAAAAGAAAGGTCACGCCGGGAGGCAAGATGTCGGTCAGGTTCACACTGGTGGCGGGTCCAGGCCCAAAATTGGTGATGCTGCAACTGTAGCTCAAGGCCTGCCCGACTAAGCCGGGCTGAGGCGCGACCGTTTGCGACAGGTTGAGATCCGCGTTCGTCGCTGGCGAAGTGCAACTGGTTCCATCTTTCACGACGATGTTGTCCATGTTCCACGAGGTGGCGCCGCCGGCGTTCCCGGTGTCAGTACTCAAACGCCATTTGAACTGGACAAGTTCTCCCGCAGCCAGTGCCGGAAGATTGATCAAGGTGGGAACAAAGCCGGGCAAAGTTCCCGCCCAAACGGGGCGGCCTGGCAATGTGTTGCCGGTGGTGGCGTCGAGCGTGCGAGTGTAGCCGCCGGAAACAAAGCTCCCTCCAGCCTCAATGATATCCTTGAATTTTTTCGTCCCGATTTTTATTTCCAACAAACCTCCGTCGAATGCGTTACTCGAATTGGTGGGATCGATTTCCGTGATGTAACTGTTTTGGAAACTTAGCTGTGCGTTTGGGGTGGAGATGAAAATCGCCGGTGAAATCAACTCGCTGATGCCAGGATCCTCCGTACCTTTCGTCGCAACGGAGTTTGGCGACGAAAAACGAAAAGCGCTCGAAGTGATCCAGTTTGTTGCGACGCCGATGACGGCGCTGTTCCAGCCCGACGGCAAGGCGGGAACATTTACGGTGTCAAAATTCTGGCTAAGGGCGAGCAGAGGCGCGCCCAGTGGCAGACTAAAGGTGATGTTCGGCAAGAGGTTGGTCCCGTCTTGAAGCGACAACGTCAGGTTGAAGGGTTCTCCGCACGTGCCGTGCGCTGCGAAAATAAATGACCGGACCACTAACGCGCCACCGCCTACCACCGCTCCGTACGATTGCGTGGAAGTCACTGGTTGCACGTTGAGATTGCTTTGGAGCGTCGCAATCAAATTCACCGTGGACACCAAGCCGATATTTTGCAGGGAAACGTTGACCATCACCACCTCGCCCGGATCGATCGTGCCATTGGTCGGGCTGGAGGTTTCCAGGACCAGATTCGCGGCAAGACCCACCACGACCCGGGCATTGGCTGGAGGTGCGAGAGCGTTGATCAAGGGCTTGCCGATGGGCGTACCCCAACCGGTGCAGAGGTCGTATCCGGTGGTTGCGGGAAAATTCAGCGGGCTGATGCCGTTGGTGTTGTTGCCGACCTTGATGTCGTGAAATGTGGCCGCGTAATTGGTGCCCTTGCCGATGGCGTAAATGGCGGGGTTGATGAATCCGATGGGAGGCTGGTAGTTCGCCGCGGACTGTTGGTTGACCAAGGCGGTGAAGGCAGCCCACAACGGGCACGCCACGCTGTCGCCGCCGACGGATTGCGGCGTTCCATTGTTGGCAATGATAAATACGTTGTCCGAGACCATGGAAACGTCAGGAATATTCCGCCGCACGGTTGATCCGTGGTTCGCGGTCATATCAATGCCTTGTTGCCAGAAAGGAATCGGCACATTCGGACTGATGCCGCCGCTGCTCGCTCCATTTCCAGTACCGGCGTTGAACCAACTCCACGTTTTTTCCGAAACCCAGAAGGAAGCTGGACCTCGAGTGGTCAGAGTGGTTCCACCGACGCTGGTGATAAACGCGTTGTCGGTGGGGGATGAAACAAAAGTTGTGTACGCTCCAGAGTCTCCCGAGGCATTGAAATACGACTGCCCCTGCGCCGCGAATTGCTTGAAAATCTGGCTCGATGTGGCGTCCGTCGGATAAGTCCACGACGCGCTCAATTGCTTGGCGACATTATCCACCGCCATGCGATTCAAAATTGAATTCCCATTCGCTCCTTCGTAAACAATCACGCCGGCCAAACCGGGAGCCATGGAAAGAGCCATCTCAATGTCCAGCGCCACCTCGATATTGTCAGGGCCGGGCACCCCAGACACTTCGTCGAGCAATACGTTTCGTAAGGGCAAATTCGTCAGGCCAGCCAGGCTTGCATACGCCGTGATGTCGGAAGGGTAATACCCGTCAAATTGGAGAAGTCCGACAAATTGCCCGGTGCCCGTCAACGTGACGCCAGAAGCATAAGCCGCGCGGAAATCCGACCCGCGATAAGATCCGCCCGGCCCAGACCCAGCCAGCGGCGCGCCCTTTTGCTGTTGGGGCGGTGTGATCTTCAAACCTGCGGGGCGCGGAAGTTGATAATCATCCAATCCATTGATGTGCAGCACCGGCACGGCGAGGTCCAAAGAAGGTTCGGCGTCCGGCGCAAAAAAGGTTCGCGCCTCCTCGGGATGTTCATAGATGCGCAGGTTCACTTTGAACGCTTTTTCGATATCGGCCACAGCTCCCGCGACGTTGATCAACATCCGATTGGGAAAAGTGGCAGTCACGGTGAGGCCTTGGGCTCGCAGGAAATCTGTCACCGTCTCGTAGTTTTCTCTGGTCGGGCCAAAGTTTTCGGTGAATTGACCGACGGACAACCATTGATGAAAATTCGGGCTGGCCGGATCGTAAAGTTCCCGTAACAAGGCGTCCAGCGTCCCACCGTTTCGCAGCGGCAATCCCACCGCCAAATTCAGCCGTTGGTTGGGCGGAAAACGATTGATTGGTTGCAAGGCGGCCATTTTTGGCGGCACGTGACCGGAAAGAATCTGTGGTGTCGCCGGTCCCGCCGTCAAAGTGATTGAGGCCCAGAGGATAGTCGCGCTCCCGAGGACAGAGCGGCATAAAATACGATTTATAAAATTCAAAGGAAATCTCCTGTTCGGTGGGAATTAAGGTTGAACAATTTCACAGACAAAATCGAGGGAAGTCGATTACCAAAACCAAAAGGCGACCGGGGTTGGAACCCGGTCGCCTCCCTGGAACTTAAAACATAACTAACAATTATTTACTTCAAGGTCCGACCGCGAAGAATTTGATATCCCCGGCAGGTGTGAATCGGTAATACGGAGCGATGGCTCCCGAGACCGGCGTGAATGGACCAGTGATGCTGCTTGCCTGCATCAACGCGCCGGTTTGCCAGGTGATTTCAATATCGCCACCGGCGAGTTTGTTAATCGTCAGGGCCACGGGACCGAATGTGTCGAACGATCTGGAGTTCTGACCTGCGCGATAGACGCTGCGCGCTTGAATGTCGGTCAGTTCCAGGCGCCATACTCCGATGTCGTCGATGGCGAAGGAACCGGATTCCTGATAGAGGCCCGTAGATCCCTGGCCGATATTGTAATTAAGTCCGGAATCAACATTGCCGATGCCCGCGATAGGCGAGGTGCTTACCAACGTTCCGTCCAGGTAGGTTTTGCCATCGCCGATGCGATTGAAGGTGTGAACCAGGTTGTGCCATGCACCATCATTGATGGAATCATCCGGGCCGTAGAGACCGGATGAATCGCCAGCAACATTGGCCAGTGACCAGGACCACCCACCCCGTTGATAAGATGGGGCGAAGGTGACGCCGAAATCTCCGTAGGAAGTCGCTGCGCTGGAGAGGAAAGGCAAGTCGCCCAACGCATATCCTGCCGGAAGCTTTACCCAATAGGCGACGGAGAAGTTCACATTCGAGCCAAACAGCAGATCCGATGGCGCGCCGAGGGACACGTAATTATAAATGCTGTTGGTGGTGTCAGTCGAAACGCTCAGAGCCTTGGACCCAATTTTTCCCGCCACAAGCGTCGGTGCGCCTACACCCGTGCCGTTATTGGCGTGTCCGGAGGAATCGCTGTAGTCGGTATCGAACGTCAGGTGAAGCACCAGCCCGTTCGTCAAATTGGCGAACGTTGGCGGATAGTTCACTGTGATCGTCGCTCCCGAGCTGGTCGCTGAGCCAAACGGATTCGTGGCAGTGACGGTGTAAGTATCGGCGCTCCCGTAATAAACATTGCTCACCGTGAGTGAGGAATTGGTTTGACCCGCGATAT
>JBDSIW010000137.1:0-5267 GCA_039917795.1 Verrucomicrobiota bacterium
GCCCCGCAAAAGAAATTGCCCGTCACCGACATCACCTGCCTCGTTCCAGTGGAGGACGGTATTTGGGCGGGCACAACGCGGGGCGCTTTTTTTCAGCGCAGTTCACGTGCTGAAAAATCTAAGTCCCCCGCCCTGCCCGACGGCCCCGGCGGAATCCGCTATTACGCCTCCAAGCGCTGGCTCGCGGACGATTATGTTACCGACCTGAAGCTGGACGCGGACGGGAATGTTCTCGTGCTCACGAAAACGGGTTTAAACAAAATCGAATTTCGACGAATGACGCTGGCCGAAAAAGCAGATTGGTATGATCGAAAGATGCGATTGCGCCATGTCCGTTTCGGCCTGGCCGGTGAGCGCCGATTGGCTGTCGCGGGGGATTTGTCGAGCAGCGAAATTATCGACACGGACAACGACGGGGGTTGGAGTTCATATTATCTCGCGAGCCAGGCGTTCCGTTTTGCGGCGACCGGCAGTGCGCAAGCTCGTTCAAATTCCTGGGAAATTTTTGCGGCGTTGGAGCGGCTTCAAACTCTGCCGCAGCGCGATGGTTTTTTTGCGCGCACGATCGAGCGGCACGGCTACAAGTTTTCCGACCCGGACCGCTGGCGCGAATTGCCCGGGGGCGACTGGGATTGGAAAGGCCACACGAGCAGTGACGAGTTCACCTCGCACACTTTTGCTCACGGCTTGATGTGGGAACTCGTGGCAAAGACCGATGGCGAACGCGCGCGCATCGCGACGAACTACACGAAAATCATCGACCACATTATCAGTCACAATTGGCAGATGATCGACGTTGACGGGCAGCCGACACTGTGGGGCCGATGGAATCCGGAATACCTGAACCATTATCCACACAGCATCGGCGACCGGCGATTGAACAGCGCCGAAATTATCGCGGGCCTCCAACTTGCCTGGAAAATGACGGGGAATAAATCCTATCGCGAGAAAGCCTTCGAATTGATCGATCGAAATGGCTACCTGGACAACATCGTCAGTCCCATGAAGTTGATCGGTCCCACGCCCGGCTATATTCACCTGGGCAATGACATGGGCGATGAATGGAACCATTCGGATGACGAATTGGGCTTCGCTAACTATTGGGTTCTTTACCATTTTGCTTTCAATAAAGAGTTGCGCGCGAAGTACGCCGCCGCGGTTCGCGATCACTGGGATTTTGAGCGTCCCGAGAAATTCGCCATCTGGAACTTTATCCACTCCGCGTGCGGGGGCGAACACGATTGCGACGCAGAAGGAGCGGTGTGGAGTTTGCGCGGCGTTCCGCTCGATACGATCACCTGGCGCGTCGAAAATTCGCACCGCAAAGACCTGACCAAGGTTCCGAAAAACTTTTACGGCAAGGAACTCGAGGAACTGCTTCCGCCCGGCGAGCGGCAATTTGTGCGAATCAATACGCAGCCGTTCATCCTTGATGGCGGCGATGGCGGCGGAATCGAGCTGCCGGGCGACGAATATCTTTTTGGTTACTGGCTCGGGCGCTACCTGGGAGAGGTAAAATAATTTCTCCGCAAGGAGCGTCGCCGCAGCGGAGTTGAATCCCCGCACTCACTCTTGGCAAACAATCTCCATCACCAATGACGATGAATATGAAATTTACACTGGCGAACCGGAATATTTCGCGGCGCATCGGGGCCCTTGTTGTCCTTGCCATCTTTTTACACTTGGATTTTGCGGCCGCAAAAACAACCAACGAAAATGTTTCAGGCAGCGGGCCCGTTGCAGAAAAAGGGCGGCTCGCCTTCCATCCCATCGATCATGGGCGCTATCAATTTGGCGGTGTCCTCGGCCAGCGGATTTCTGCGAACGTTGATCATTGGCTCCTGCCCGCGCCTTCAGCGAATCCCGGAATGATCGAAATGTTCCGCGTTCGGGACCGCGCGCCGGTGCCCAACCTTGTCCCGTGGGCCGGAGAATTTGCCGGGAAATATCTCATCTCCGCCATCCAGGCTTTGCGCATGACTGATGACGAGGCTCTCCGGAAACAGACCGCTGATGTTGTGGCCCAGTTAATCGCCACTCAGGCCGAAGACGGCTACCTGGGCCCGTTTCCCAAGGCGATTCGACTCAAAGCAAATTGGGATTTATGGGGCCACTATCATTGCATGGAAGCGCTTTTGCTGTGGCACGACGCCACGGGCGACGAAGCTGCGCTGCTCGCCTGCCGTCGCGCCGCGGATTTGATTTGCCGCACTTTCCTCGATCAACCGGTCCGCATCTTCGATGCGGGCTCACACGAAATGAACATGGCCATCCTTCACGGACTCGGTCAGCTCTATCGGCATACCGGCGAAGCACGTTACCTGCGGATGATGCACGAGATCGAAAAGGATTGGGAACGAGCGGGCAATTATTTGCGAAGCGGCTTGAGTGTCCTCGAATTTTTTCAATCTCCCCGCCCGCGCTGGGAAAGCCTTCACGACCTGCAAGGCTTGCTCGAATTGTATCGCATCACGGGCGAAGAAAAATATCGAACCGCCTTTGAACATCATTGGCGCAGTATCGTGCGATGGGATCGCCATAACACCGGCGCATTTTCCTCTGGCGAACAGGCGACCGGAAATCCCTACGCGCCCGGCGCCATCGAGACCTGCTGCACCATTGCATGGATGGCGTTGAGCGTCGATATGCTCTCGCTGACGGGTGATTCCCGAGTGGCCGACGAATTGGAATTGTCCACCTTCAATGCAGCCGCCGGCGCGCAACATCCCTCAGGCCGCTGGTGGACGTATAACACTCCGATGGATGGCGTCCGTGAAGCGTCCGCTCACACGATTGTTTTCCAGTCCCGCGCCGGCACACCGGAACTCAATTGCTGCTCGGTCAACGCCCCGCGTTCGCTCGGCCTTTTGTCCGAATGGGCGGTCATGAGTTCGCGCGACGGTCTGGCTTTGAATTATTTCGGCCCCGGGAAGTTCACCGGAAGAATCGCTGACGGAACCGAGGTGAGATTGAGCGAAGCAACGGATTATCCGCTCGACGGTCGGGTGACAATAAAAGTGGAACCCGCGAAGGCGCAAACCTTCAAATTGCATCTGCGAATTCCTGGCTGGTCGAAGCGCACGCTCGTTCGCGTGAACTGCGCTTCAGTGGAAATGGTGAAAGCTGGAACGTATCTCGAACTGGATCGGCGCTGGAAAAAAGGTGACACAATTGAAGTGGAATTCGACATGGGAGTGCGTTTTGTCACGGGTGATCGCGAGGCGGCGGGCAAAGTTTCGCTTTATCGCGGTCCACTCTTGCTCGCCTTCGATCAGCGCGACAATCCATTTGATGAAAGCGAAATTCCACCGCTGAATTTGAATCGCCTTGGCGAGGCAAAGCGGGTCAAAGCGAACCCGGAATCGCGGAGCGGAACTCGTGATGAACGCCGTATCAGCGCTGCCAAATCCGACACCTTGTCGCCGTGGCTCTTGCTGAATGCGACGGGTAGCGGCGCTCGGCACATTCTGCTCCGTGACTATGCGAGCGCGGGTTGCAGCGGGACGCATTATCGTTCCTGGCTCGCGGCGGAGAATTCTCCGCCACCGCCGGCGGTCACGCGATCGCCCGCCGATGGCGCGTCGGTTCCAGCGGCGAAGGGCTGGTTCAAATGGACCACGAAAACAAACTCGCTCCTGTCCGGGTATCAGATGTTGATCGCTGATGATCCCGACTTCACGCATCCCGCCATCCATTTGAAAGACATTCTCCAAAACCGGATCGCGTTGGACGAAACCCAGCTGCGAAAACTTTCGCCCGGACGCTGGTATTATTGGAAAATCATTTCGCAGAACGGCCATGGAGAGACGGAAAGCGTTGCGCCTGCCGCGCGTTTCAAAGTGGACGCTTCAATGGTGCCGGCGCCCGAGGATTTGTCGGCCGCAATTCCCGCGGGCCCGGATGGATTGCTGGTGAGCTCGTCGTTGCGCGAAGGACCCCTGCCCGAGTTCGGAAAATTGAAGCGCGCCTCGGATTTTCGACGGGTAAACGGACCGGATAACCAACCGAAAAGCGCGCTCTCACTGAATGGCCAGGGACAGATGCTGGTTTATAGTTTCGAGGAATTTCCCGATGAGAATTATGCGATGTCCGCTTGGGTAAAACTAAACGCATCGCCTGAAAATCATCTTGGCCAGATGTTCAGCGCGTGGGCCGGGTCGATGGACGATCCGCTCCGGGTTTGTGTCGAGAAAGAAAAACTCTTCGCCCGAATTGAGGCGGGCCAGAGCTATTCAACCGATGGATTGGTACTCGAAACCGGCGCATGGCATCACCTCGCCGCCGTAAAATCCGAGAGCCGGTTCACCCTCTATCTCGACGGGGTTGCGCGCGGTTCGGTCGCAGTGCCGGCTTACATTCATTCCGCCGCCCGCAACGTTGCCCTGGGCGGCAATCCTAATTATTCCGGCAACGAATTCCTGGACGCTGACTTCGCCGAATTCAAATTCTATGACCGCGCCTTGACTGCGGATGAGATCATCGCCTTAGCCAATCACAAATAGGTGGCTGGCAGTTTCGCGCTTCAACCGACCTCTTCTGCGTGTTCCGTATCCAAAAACTTCGCCGCGCGGGTTTCCGACCAATACTCGCCTCCTCGATTGAATGTGACGAACCCGACGTGTCCCCCAGAGGCAGGCGCTTCCAGAAAAAAATTGGGATTCGCTCGCGCCGCGTCGAATGGAAAACAAGCTTCCGCTAAAAACGGATCATTGCGGGCGTTGATCAGCAGCGTTGGAATCGCGACCATTTCCAAATGAGGTTTGCAACTCGAACGCCGCCAATAATCCTCCGCGTCCGCGAATCCATGGAGGGGCGCGGTGTAACGATTATCGAAGTCCCGGAAAGTCCGGAGGCGCGCGTAGTCGTGGTCGTCAATTTCCCCCGGTGCTAATTCCATTTTGTGCCGGATTTTCTGGCGCAGGCTCGAAAGAAAATGGCGCATGTAAATTCGATTGGCCCGGCTCGACAGATTGACGGAACTGGCCTGTAGATCGCACGGAACCGAAAACGCCACCGCATTTTTGATTCGCGGATTCAGATTTGCGCCGCGTTCGCCCAGGTATTTCAACGTCACGTTTCCACCGAGGCTGAAACCAAGCAAAGCCAACTTATTATGAGGACGAGTAACCAAGACATGTTCGACGACGGCTTCCAAATCTTCCGTCGCTCCGCTGTGGGTGAAGCGCAGCAACCGATTCGGCTCGCCGCTGCATCCTCGCGCGTTCCAGACCACCACATCCCAGCCTTTCGCTGCCAGCGCGCGCACC
>JBDSIW010000138.1:0-3308 GCA_039917795.1 Verrucomicrobiota bacterium
TTCCCTGCGCGAGCGATTTGAAATGGAGCGCAGAGGCGACGAGCGATTTGCCCGAGCCAGTGGGCGTGTTGAGGATAACATTTTTCTCCTCGAACAATTCGAGGATGGCGGACTCCTGCGCGGGGTAAAGCTGGAGCTGGCGCCCCTCGACGTATTCCAAAAAACGAGTGAGCAGGAGATCACTGGTAGGCCGCTCGTCCGTTTTTGGGATCAGATCGTAAAGGGTCATTGGCGAAACTGCGGGGAACATGCACGCAGTTCTATTTCGTGGGGAGCGAAAAAGTGACCGCGTTGCTTAGTTCAACGCACGCGCACCTCGACGAAATGCTCCCGGCTATCGTCGCTCAAGAGGACGGTTTCGCCGGCCACTACATGGCCATCGACCACCGTCTGGTTCGCCGCTGCGGAATCGGCAGGGAGCCGGGAAATCGTGATGTGATAAATGGCGTGCCGATAGCGGTAATGAATTTTGTAAGTGGTCCAGGCTTTCGGAAAACGCGGGACCACGCGCAATCGATCTCCCTCGCGATTCACTCCCAGCAACGTTTCAACCAGCAGCCGATACATCCAGCCGGCGGAACCGGTGTACCAGGTCCAACCGCCGCGACCGATGTGAGGGGCGACTGCGTAAACATCCGCCGCGACCACGTAAGGCTCCACCTTGTAAGTGGCAACCTGTTTCGCAGTGGCGCTGTGATGAATGGGGTTGAGCAAATCGAACATCTCCCACGCGCGCTCGTTGTTTCCCATCAGGGCGAAAGCCATCGTCGTCCAGATGGCGCCGTGTGTGTATTGGCCGCCATTTTCGCGAACTCCCGGGATGTAACCTTTGATGTAACCGGGATTGAGCGGCGATTTGTCAAAGGGCGGATCAAACAACTGGATCAGTTTCACATCACGGCGCACCAGACGTTTATCCACTTCATCCATCGCTTCCCGGGCACGTTGCTTGTCGCCTGCGCCGCTGATGACCGACCAGCTTTGCGGGAGCGAATCGATCTGGCATTCCAAATTGGTTTTGGAACCGAGCGGCTCGCCGTTGTCGAAATAAGCGCGGCGATACCATTGGCCGTCCCAAGCATTCTGTTCGATGTTATGCCGCAACTCGTGCGCCTTGGCCTGGCACCGTTCCGAGAACGCCAGGTCATTCCGCTGTCGCGCCAGCGCGGAAAATTGCGTGAGCACATCGTAAAGGAAGAACGCCAGCCAGACGCTTTCGCCTTTCCCGTGCTCCCCGATCATGTTCATCCCGTCGTTCCAGTCGCCACAGCCAATCAGGGGCAAACCATGCGCGCCAAACTTCAGCCCGTTCTCGATCGAGCGCACGCAATGTTCATATAGCGTCGCCGATTCCTCGGAACGATGCGGCAAATCGTAATACGCCTCCTCTTCCGGCTTGACCGCGCGGCCCTCGAGGAAATGGATTTTTTCATCGAGAATACCGGTATCTGCGACGGCACCCACATAACGGCACGTGACGAACGGGAGCCAAAGATAATCATCCGAGAAATGCGTGCGCACGCCGCGGCCCTGCGGAGGATGCCACCAATGTTGCACGTCGCCCTCGCGGAACTGGTGCGCCGCCGCGCGGAGAATTTGCTCGCGCGTGAGACTCGGCTCGGCATGAACGAGCGCCATGACATCCTGCAACTGATCGCGAAATCCAAATGCCCCACCCGATTGGTAAAACCCGGTGCGCCCCCAAATCCGGCAGCTCAGCGTTTGATAAAGCAGCCATCCATTGGCCATCACGTTCACAGCGGGATCGGGCGTATCCACGTTCACGACTCCCAAGGTTCGATTCCAATAAGCCCAGACGCCTTCCAGCGCGGCTCGACTGGCGTTCGCGCCGCGAAACCGCTGGATCAACGTTTGCACATCCGCGGCGTTGCGCCCGACGCCGAGTCGAAAAGTGGTTTCACGCTCCTGGCCTTCGGCTAGATCAAAAGCGACCTGCAACACGCCGCACGGATCGAGGCCCGCGCCCGCTTTTCCTGAAAGGCGGGCCCGCTTCATCGCCGCCGGTTGCGAGAGGCTCCCGTTGCGCCCGATGAATTCCCTCCGGTCTCCGGTAAGCGTGCGGGCCTTGTCGTTCACGTCGAGGAACGCGACCCGGTCCGGAAACTCCGTGTTATAAAAATTGCGCGCCAGAAATGCGCCGGTCTTGAGATCCACCTCGGTCTGCACATGGAGGAGGCTCTTGTGGCGCAGGTCAGAGAGCACCCATTCCCAATACCCGGTGACGGACAATTTGCGCGGGCGCCCGGAGACGTTGCGCAATTTCAAAACGGAAAACTTCACCGGCGCGTCCATCGCGACATAGACCCAGAGTTCGGATGCGATTCCGTTTTCCGTGTGCTCGAAGACGCTGTAACCGAATCCGTGACGAATCACATAGGGAGTTGAGCCGCGCGCGGGCAACGGCGTGGGCGACCAGAACTGCCCGGTTTGTTCGTCGCGGATGTAAAGCGCTTCTCCGGTCGAGTCGCTCACCGGATCGTTGTTCCAGGGAGTGAGGCGGAATTCGTGGGCGTTCTCAACCCATGTGTAAGCGCCGCCGCTCTCTGAAACCACGGTGCCGAAATGCGGATTTGCGATTACATTCGCCCACGGCGCAGGCGTCATCTGGCCGGGTTGAAGTGTGATGACGTACTCGTGCCCGTCGCGGGTGAAACCGCCCAGTCCATTCTGAAAAATCAATTCGCGCGGTGCAAGCGGCGGGGGAAAATCGCTGGAGACCGAGCGCGTCGGGGTCAACTCCGGGATCAAGGCTTTTGGCGTTTTCCTGGGCTCCAGTTGTTCGGCCAACGTCCCGTTCTCGTCGTCGAGAACGATTCGCGCCACGGAGTTGAGCAGGATGCGATCTTCGTTGGGAATCTGTTCCAGACGCCGCACGAAAATTCCGCCGGGCTTATCCATCATCTGCGCTTCAATGCCCGACGCGATCAGGCTGGTGATCTGGTCGTGCAATGATTGTCGATAGACGGAGACGTCTTCGTTGAGGATGACCAACTCAACCACCAGGCCTTTCATGCGCCAGTAGGAATGCGCCTGGATGAGCTGGCGAACGATGTCGATTTTGTCGGTGTCGCTGATCCGCAGCAGGACGATAGGCGCATCGCCGGAAATTCCATAACTCCAAAGCCCGCTTTGCCCACGGCGATTATTGAGCAGGATGTTGGGATGCGCGCGTCGCGCGGGATCGGCATAAATCAACGCGCTGGCCAAACGCCCGTAGAGCTGGGCTTCACCCTCGGTGCAATTCAGGTGCCGCAACGTGACCTGGCTGTGCGTCCACGCCAGATCGA
>JBDSIW010000139.1:0-3929 GCA_039917795.1 Verrucomicrobiota bacterium
ATGATGGTTAGAGCCAACCCGCACAGTCAAGCTGAGAAACTATTTGACAGGCGCAACATTTGTTGCCGCAAAAAACTTGTAAGGAAAGGCGGATTCTAGCTCGCGCTTCCATTGATCAGCGGGAAATAGAACTTGCGGCACTGGAGCCTCAAACCCATGGTGCGCTTCATGAGAAGGATGTATCCCAGTCCAGCGCGCGTTCTTGCCGTGCTTTTGCTTTGCGGATGCACCTTCGGTTGTGCTGGAAAACACAACAAACCGCCGGAAAATAATCTTCGCGCAGCCGTTGTAGAAACCGACATCACCGCGCCGGTGGGTTACCGCATGGCGGGTTATTTCGAGGAGAGATTGTCCACCGGCGTGCACGATCCGCTCAAGGCGAAGGCTATTATCTTGCAGCAAGGGTCGGAAAAGATTGCATTCGTGTTTTGCGATTTGATTGGGATTTCCCTGGATGTTTCGACGAAGGCGCGGCAGCGCGCGAGCGAAAAAACTAAAATTCCCTTTAAGAATATTCTGATCGCGGCGACCCATAGCCACACTGGTCCGCTCTTCGATGACACACGCGCAAAATATTTTCATCAGGCGGCGGTTGACCAGTTTGGTCGCGATCCGCGGGAAACAATTGATTATTCCGGATTCCTCGAGAAGAAGGTGGTTGATCTAATCTGCGAGGCGAACGAAAAACTCGAACCCGCCGGGGTAGAAGTCTTCATTGCTCCGCAGGATGGGCTGGCCTTCAACCGCCGCTATCACATGAAGAACGGGAAAGTAGTTTTTAATCCCGGACAGTTGAATCCAAACATCGAGCGGCCTGCCGGCCCGACCGACCCGACCGTCAGCGTCCTTTTGCTTCGCGATCGCCATCGAGCGCTGCGAGGCGGCCTCACCGTCTTCGCGATGCACCCGGACACAGTGGGAGGAACGCTTTACAGCGCGGATTATCCCTATTACCTGCAGGAAACTTTGCGCCAGAATTTGGAGACAAACTATGTGTCGGCTTTCGCAGTGGGTCCTTGCGGCGACCTGAATCACATCAAGGTTGCGGTGAAGGAGCAGGTCAAGGGCTTAGAGGTCGCGCAGCGCCTCGGAATCACGCTGGGTAAAACCGTTCTCGCCCAGATTCAAAATGCTGAGGCGTTAAAGAATCCCGAGTTTGCCGTTCGAAGCGAAACGAACCTGGTGCCGTTTCAGACAATTACCCCCGCGCTATTGGCCGACGCCAGGAAGAAAATTTCCACTCTGGACGATCCACGCGCCGATTTTATGGCGAAAGTCGAAGCGGTCAAAACTTTGGACCTTGCCGACAAAGGATCCAGCTGGCCAATGGAAGTGCAGGTTTTCCGCCTTGATTCCGAAACCGCAATCGTGGGTCTGCCTTGCGAAATCTTTGTGGAATTGGGACTCGCGATCAAAGCAGCGTCGCCGTTCAAGAAGACAATCGTCATGTCCATCTGTAACGATCGGCCGAGTTACGTCCCGACGAAAAAAGCTTTTGCGGAAGGGAGCTATGAAGTCACCAATGCCCGGGTCAAACCTGGCGTGGGCGAAACGCTCGTTGATACTGCCGTTAAGTTACTGCGGGAAATTAAACCATAACCACGCCCCGTCCACTGCGAATCATTGATTCTAAAGTCCAGATTGGATTTGGCGCTCTACTTGAAGCTGGTCGCTTGTGCCCATCGAATGTCGGTATAAGGAGAAGCTTCCGTTACGTTGATCGCCACGCCAAACGGGGCGTCGGTGTAAACACGCCGGGAGCTTTGGCAAACAGCTGATTGGGAAGATTGGTCGTGAACGTGACGTTGTCGGTGCTGTAGGAAATCGCGGCGCGCTGAATGCCGCGGTTAAAATTTGTCGTGCCCGATTCGTTGTAATTCCAGACTTTCATCGCTTCGAGCGTGCGCACTTCCCCTAAATCAAAGACGACAAACGCATTGGTGTAGGCGCCCGCCGTCGTCACCGAGGTTAGCCACATCGAACCCTGCGCATCGACGGAATGAAAATCATTATACAACCCGGCACCGCTCAGGAGATTCGTCGCCCGGCGCTGATCCGTGGCGCGCAGAAGCCCCGCGGATTCCGACGACACCGCTGCCACCGTGACATTCTGAACGAATGCCGCCTCGGTCACATTGAGACCCAAGACGATGGTCGCGGCCAAAACTGAAATAGATCTGATCATAATTTTTTAGCTGATAGTCCACGGCAGAAAAATCCCAGTGATTCTTTTTGCGGCAGCGGATTTGAATACTTTTCAATCAACGCTGCCAAAAGTCCATCCTGCAGTGAATTATTCTTCTCCTCGCTGCTCTGTTTCTGCTCCCGGCGGCCTTTGAAACTTTCCAAATTCCCCTGGGTCGCTACGATCCCATCGACTCGACTATGCGCAACGCTACGACTTCCCCGCCCATCGCTTCCATTTTTCTCGCGCTGGTCATCTCGCTAGCGGGTTTTGCTTCCGTGGCTCGCGCCGTCGATGGCCCGCTGACTCCCGCGCAATCCATCGCCGCCTTCCAACTGGAACCGGGACTGAAAATCGAACTGGTCGCGTCCGAGCCCGATGTCATTTCCCCGGTGGCGATCGCGTTCGATGAGAGAGGTCGAATGTACGTGGCGGAAAATCGCGGCTACCCGATCGGTCCGGGCACAGGAAATTCCCCGGTCGGTCAAATCGCGCTGCTCGAAGACACGGACGGAGACGGCAAATACGACAAGCGCACCACGTTCGCCGACGGCCTGACTTTCCCCAACGGCGTGATGTGCTGGAAAGGCGGGATCTACGTCACGTGCGCGCCGACCGTTTACTATTTCAAGGACACCAATGGCGATGGCGTGACCGACGTGAAGCAAATCGTTTTCGAAGGCTTCCAGGATCTTTCCACCACACAACTGCGCGTCAGCCATCCGACACTGGGCATTGATAACTGGGTTTATCTGACCTGCGGGTTGACGGCGGGAAAAATTTCTTCGCCGATTTACACGAATCATTCAATCGTGTTTGCCAACCGGATCGATTTTCGATTTCGCCCGGACGAACCGATCTTCGAGGAAACCGCCGGCACCGCGCAATTCGGCCAGACCTTCGATGCTTTTGGACGGCGTTTCATCTGCTCAAATCGAAATCACATTCAGCAGGTGATGATGCAATTGAATTATCTGAAGCGAAATCCGAACTTCGCCTTCTCCGACATCGTGCAGGACATTCCCGACCATGGACCCGCCGGCAAAGTTTTCCCGCTCAGCGCGAATATCACGACCGCCGCGTCGCACACTGGCTTTTTCACCTCGGCCTGCGGCGTGACGATTTACAACGGAACGGCGCTTCCTGAAAAATACCGGGGCAACTCATTTACATGCGAACCGGCGGGAAATCTTGTTCATCACGACGTTCTCTCGTCGTCCAACGCAACGTTCGTTGCGAAACGCGCGTATGAAACGCAGGAGTTTCTCGCCTCGCCCGACAATTGGTTTCGCCCCGTCAACCTCGCCGTCGGCCCGGACGGCGCGCTCTATGTTTGTGACATGTACCGGAAAACTATCGAGCATCCAGAGTATCTGCCCGAAGCCACGCGGAAAATTACCGACTTCGAAAGCGGCAAAGACAAAGGGCGAATTTATCGAATCACGGCTGCTGACTTTTCAGGTAGGGCGCGTCACTCCGTGCGCGCCGGGGCTGGAATATCGAAGGACGGCGCGCAGGGGACTGACGCGCCCTACCACGTAGATCTCGATAAAGCTCCCGTCCTAAAACTTTGCGCTGAATTGAACAACCCAAATTCCTGGTGGCGCATGACCGCGCAACGGCTGCTCATCGAACGGCAGGACAAATCCGCCGTGCCGATTTTGAAAGCGTTAATCGCGAAAGGAAAAACGTCCGCTGCTCGCGTCCACGCGTTGCGGACGCTCGATGGCCTTGGCGCGCTCGA
>JBDSIW010000140.1:0-4722 GCA_039917795.1 Verrucomicrobiota bacterium
GCCTCCGCCCAGGGGCGCAACGCGAAGGTGAATCTTTTGTCGCCGGTGCTCCGACTTGGTGGCGGGCCGCTAAATCATTGATCATTGCTCAGCATAGGCTGCGCAAATTGGTGAAGGGTGTTTATCACCAGAGGCCCTTTGACTATTCAATATATACATTGAAGAGCCGGGATAAGCGGGTTCCATTTCATGTCGCTGCCCCCACCGCGGTTTGGAAAGGTGATTTATGGAAATCGAGCCCGTCGTAAAGAAAAACGCAACTATTCATCCCCAGTGTTTTCGTAAGGTTTCTTTTCCCATTTTCGGGGCGCCCGCTCCGGAAGCGATGTGTCCACCTTGGCGTAATAGGTTTCCTCCCCGAACATTCCATCGACGGCTTTTTGAAATTCCCACGATGGAGCCACGCCAAATTTTTCGTGGGCCTCGACAAAAATAATATCTCCGGCAGGCCGACGCAGGCAAAGAAAGAGCGGGCATTTTCCCGGGAAGCCCAACGCCATCTCGCGAATCAAATCCAGTTGATCGCAATTAAAATGGGCCGTGTTCAATCGCAGATGGACCTGCTTGGTATATTTCCGAGGCGCGTCTTCCAGCGGCATCATTTCCTGCGGGAAAATTTTTGGTTTGTCTTCCCCGGTGGTCACCTCGCCCACCACCAGAACGGCTTTGTTCGTGACCAGCAAGGCGCGAAATTTGTCGTAATTCTCATTCATGCAGAGCACTTGGACCGAGCCTTGCAAATCTTCCAGCGTCACGAGCGCATAAGGCTTTCCGCTCTTTTTTGAGACGCCTTCCTGCACCACGCCGATCAAGCCGCCAATGCGGGTCACGCTCCGGTTCGGCAGGTCTGCCAATCCGCTGGTTTTGTGGAGCGCAAATTTCTCCAGCAACGGCGCATACGGAGTGAGCGGGTGGCCCGTGACGTAAAAGCCGAGCAATTCTTTTTCGTGGGCGAGCAATTCATGTTGCGGCCACTCGGCCAATTGCTTTTCCGGTTCAGGTTTCTGGGTGGCTTTTTCTTCAAACATTCCAAACAACGTGTTCTGCCCTCGCTGGCGATCGGATACTATTCCCGCCGCCCGTTGCATGGCCCGATCGATCCGCGCAAACATCGTTGCCCGGGTGTCCCCAAAGCTGTCGCAAGCTCCCGTCTTAATGAGCGCCTCGATCACTTTTCGAGTCAGTGCCCGGCCATCAACCCGTTCGCAGAGTTCTTCGAGCGAATTAAATTTTCCGCTCTCGCGCCCGCTCAAAATACTTTGCACGGCGCCTTCCCCGACGCCCTTGATCGCCGCCAGGCCGAAGCGAATTACCGTTCCGTTGCGCGCCGGGGCAAAGGCCACTTGGCTCTCGTTCACATCCGGCGCCAGAACCTCGATCCCGAAATTACGCGACTCCTCAATCAGCACACTGAGTTTTTCAGTGTTGCTCATATCGTTCGTCATGTTCGCGCTGAGAAATTCGACGGGATAATTCGCCTTCAGATAGGCGGTCTGGTAGGCGACGATCGCATAGGCCGCCGCGTGGGATTTGTTGAAGCCATACCCGGCAAATTTCTCGAGCAAATCAAAAATCTCATTGGCTTTGGGCGCGGGAATTTTGTTTACCCGCGCGCAGCCTTTGACGAACGTCTCACGCTGTTTCTGCATTTCCTCGACCTTCTTTTTGCCCATCGCGCGACGGAGCAAATCCGCGCTGCCCAGCGTGTAGCCCGCCAGCACTTGCGTGGCTTGCATGACCTGCTCCTGGTAAATTAAAACGCCGTAGGTTTCCCGGGAAATCGGTTCCAGCAGCGGGTGCGGATATTCAATTTTGATTTCGCCATTGCGACGCTTGATGAAGTCTGGAATCAGATCCATCGGGCCTGGTCGATAAAGCGAAATCAAGGCGGTGATATGCTCGATCGAACTGATCTGAAATTTCCGGCAGAGGTCGCGCATCCCGCCGGATTCCAATTGGAAAATGCCAATCGTGTTTGCTTTGTTAAGCAGGTCGTAGGTCTTCGCATCTTCCAGCGGCAGGTTATCAATCGGCACGTCAATGCGTTTCGTCATTTTCACCAACTCGCAGGTATTCCGAATCACCGTCAGAGTTTTCAGCCCGAGAAAGTCCATCTTCAGCAAACCGAGGTCGCCAACGGGATTCATGGCGTATTGCGTGACGATGGTGCCCTCGTCGTCCTGCTTCAACGGCACCAGATTGACCAGCGGCTGATCGCCGATCACCACCCCGGCGGCATGAACGCTGGAATTGCGCGTGATGTCTTCCAGGATGAATGCCGTGTCCACGAGTTCGCGGGTGGTCTCCTCAGTGTCGTAAGCGGTCTTGAATTCAGGCGATTGCTTCAGCGCCTTCGCGAGATCCATTTTCAGATCGGTCGGAATCATTTTCGCCAGGCGATCGCAATCGCCATAGCTCAGCCCCATCACGCGGCCCACATCTCGTACCACGGATTTCGCGCCCATCGTGCCAAAGGTGATGATTTGCGCGACGGATTCGCGGCCATATTTCTCGCGAACGTATTCGATGATTTCCGCGCGGCGATCGTCGGCGAAATCGATGTCGATGTCGGGCGGATTGACGCGCTCCGGATTGAGGAAACGCTCGAAGAGCAATCCGTAACGGATGGGATCGACGTTCGCGATTTCCAAAAGGTACGTCACGATGGATCCGGCGGCCGAGCCACGCGCCACGCAGGAAACACCCTTGCTGCGTCCGTACTGAACGAAATCTGCGACGATCAAAAAGTAATCAATAAAGCCGGTCTTCTCGATGACCTTCAACTCGACCTGCAAGCGGTCAATGACTTCCTTGATGGCGGTCGCGATGGCGGGATTTGTAGCGCAAGCAACTTTTCCTGCCGTTTCAATGCGCATCCCTGCGCCGTCTGGGTCTCCGCTGTTTGTGGAACCGGGAGCTGGGACGGCCCCGGAATCCGCTGGCAATGATGCCTGCGCCACATAAGTGGGCAAAAGCGTGGGGTCATCAATTCCTTCAATGATGAAGTCCTCGCCTGCGGCACGCGCATGGATGGTGTAACGCCGGTGCAATCCCTCCGCCAAAAGTTTTCGCAGCAATCCTTCGCGGGTGAAATGTTCAGGCGGGTGGAAAACCGGAAAATGCAATTCCCCGAACTTGATTTCCAAATTGCACTTCTCGGCGACTTCCATCGTGTTCTTTACTGCTTCCGGGTTTTCGTGGAAGAGCGCCTTCATCTCTTCAGCCGAGCGCAGAAAAAATTGCTCGGGCTGATACTTCATCCGCTTTGGGTCGCTCAGATGTGTTTGCGTGCCGATGCAAATCAAACAGTCGTGCGCGTGGGAATCCCCTTTGTTAATGTAATGAACGTCGTTCGTGCAAACGAGTTTCAGCCCAAACTCCTTCGCCCACGGAATCAATTGCCGGTTCACTTTCGCCTGGTCGGCGATTCCATGATTTTGCAGCTCGAGATAAAAGTTCTCTGCGCCGAGCGTTTGCTTGAACCAATCCAGCGTTTCGCGCGCCTTGGGCAATTGGTCCTTGGCGATCAGCTCGGGAATCTCGCTGGCCAGACAGCCGGATAACGCGATCAATCCTTCCTTGTGCGAGGCCAGAAGCTCTTTGTCGATGCGCGGCTTGTAATAATAACCTTCCAGATGGGCGGCAGTGGAGAGCTTGACCAAATTTTTGTAGCCGATTTCGTCTTTAGCCAGCAAAACGAGATGGTTGTAAACATCGCGACTGCCAGTGCTCGACTTCTTTTCCAGTCGGCTCCCGGGCGCGACATACACCTCGCAGCCGATGATGGGCTTGATGCCTTTGTCGAGGGCCGCCTTGTAAAAATCAATTGCGCCATAGAGCACGCCGTGGTCAGTGATGCTGAGCGCCGGGAACTTCAGGTCGCGCGCTTTTTCCACCAATTTGTCCAGGCGGCAGGCGCCATCGAGCAGGGAAAACTCGGTGTGCAAATGGAGGTGAACAAAGTCGGCATGCGCCATGGGAGAAATTTAATGTGCGTCGCAAATGGAGCGCAAGTCGGGAGCCCTGATTTATTTCGGCGCGATGCCCGTCGAGTTGGTCCCGGCACGGCGCTGCGCGCGGACTTCAGTCAAGGAGGGAAGTTTTAGAAACTCAGCCGCGTCGAGCAGTTCCACTTTTTCCCGCGCATCCTCGGTTTTGACGGCGAGTTCTTTCAAGATGGGGATTGCGTCGCGGCTGCCAAATTGAATCACCGCCTCGCGGGCGGCCCGTCGAATCTCCGGTTCATCATCTCGCAAGCCTTCAGTGATTTTCCGGAAAGACTCGGGATCAGATCTCGATCCTGATTCCGCCAGTTCAAGGATTCGCTCGTCAACAGAATTGGTTTGTGTGGGTAAAATTTGACCAGGAGAAAATTCGGTTGCGCCAGTGCTAGGAGCATTTTCCCCGGGAGAAACTGGACTGCGAATCAATTTTCTTTCAAGCGAGAGCGAACGGTTGGCGGGATTCTTTGGAACGGACGATCGCATTTTCAAATGAACCACCGCCAGCACAGCCAGTGAGATTCCAAGAAGCGAGGTGAAAATAATTACCGGCCTCACGTGCCTTTTTTAGAGAAAGAATCGAGCCGATCCCATCTTGACCGTGCCTTTGAACGGCGAAACGAACCGGTTGGTGGAGGAAAAATCCAAAAGTTCTCCGTTGCCATCGCTTTTCAAAGTGGACGACGTCACGACCGTTCGAACGCGCCCGATATTGACGGCC
>JBDSIW010000141.1:0-3090 GCA_039917795.1 Verrucomicrobiota bacterium
ACCGGTATCGAGGCGTTTGTATGGATGTATTGTTGCAGGAAAAAAGTCGGCCTGGCCATTCGCGCCAGCGAACCGGGGAACGACCGCGGGCTGTCGCGGTTACAATCGGAACGCCTCGCGGCCGCCGTCGCTGAACTTGAGTCGTTGATATGGTCACTAGGAAACGTTTACCACAAGCAATTCACCAAGTTTTTCTTGTCCTTTTGATTTTGTTCTTCGGCCGCTTTACGGTCGCGGCAGATGTGGGACCACTTATTGGGCTGCCGGTTGTGGGATCACACTTGCTCTCCGTTTTAGGGATTAGTGTGTTTATGCTATTCTGGCGAGCGCCTGCAAACATCCGGCTCGGCATTATCTTTCTAGCCTTTATTTCTGTGTTTCTTACATTTGTTTTATTGCCCAACGAGGATGATCTTTGGAAATGGAGTTTGCCTTCATTGGCCGCTGCAGGCGGTATTCCTCCTATTCTCGTTGCTTTCTCTGCATCTTGGCTATTTCGCCGTTTCCCAGAGAAGTTTTAATGCCTAACCATGCCACTACTGCGAGCGGCGGCGGGCCGGCGCGGTTGCAATCGGCGCTCTCAATCCTCGCCGGCGTTCTTTTTCCTTTTCTTCTTTTTGGAAATGCCGTCAGTCGGCGTGTTCGGCGTCGGCATCGGTGCGTTTAGCGCTTTGCGCCAGGCGGCGAGTTTGGTTTGAAGCTCTTTCGCTTTCTCGGGATTCTTCGCTGCGAGATTGTTTTTTTCGCCGAGGTCGTCTTTCAAATTGTAAAGCTCAAGGTGGTTGTCTTCGAAAAACTCCATCAGCTTCCAATCGCCGGAACGAATTGCGCCCACCGGTTTTGTGCGCCAGGAATTTTCGCCCGCACCCAGATAGCCGGGGAAATGCCAGTAGATCGCGTCGCGATTTAATTTCTCCTTGCCGCCGCTTGTGAGAACTTTGAGATAGCTCACGCCGTCGAGCGGATAATTCTCGGGCCGTTTCCCGCCCGCGACTTCGAGCAATGTCGGGTATAGATCAACGCCGATGATCGTCTGGTCGGACGTGGTGCCCGCCGCAATTTTTCCCGGCCAGCGAAAAATATACGGCTCGCGATGTCCGCCTTCGTAGAGCATTCCTTTGCCGCCGCGCAAAGGCCTGTTGTCCGTCACGTCGCCCGCAATTTTGATTCCCTCACGCACGTAACCACCGACTCCGCCGTTGTCGCTCGAGAAAATGACGAGCGTGTTGTCCGCCAGTTTCAACTCATCGAGCAGCGCGAGAATTCGCCCGACGCTTTCATCCACACTTTTAATCATGGCCGCATACTTCGGATTATTGTGTCCGCCCACCGGGGATTTGTTTTCAAACTTTTCGATCAATTCCTTCCTGGCTTGCAGCGGCTTGTGCACGGCGAAATGCGGGAGGTAAAGAAAGAACGGGCCATCCTTGTGGCGACGGATGAAATCGGTCGCTTTGTCCGTCAGAAAATCGGCGAGATATTCGCCTTTGGGATACTCGGTGGGCGGATCTGTTTTGAAATCAAAGTGAACGCCGGAACTTTCAATCGCTTCATCGAAGCCACGCTTCGACGGATGATGCGCGGCGTCATTTCCCAAATGCCATTTGCCGAACATCGCAGTGGCGTAACCGGCTTTCTTCAACGAATCCGCGAGCGTGATTTTATCGAGCGGAAGCTGCGTCACGTTATCCACCGGCTTGAGTTTCTGGCTTTGCCAATTGAAACGGTCGATATTGCCGACGGTGTAAACTCCGGTGCGCGGCATGTATTGTCCGCTCAAGAGCGCGGCACGCGACGGCTGGCAATTCGGCGCGGCGGCGTGGCCGTCGGTGAAACGGATTCCTTGCTTCGCGAGCCGATCAATGTTCGGCGTCTCGTAATACTTGCTCCCGTAACACGCGATGTCGGTGTAGCCGAGATCATCAGCGAGAATGAAAACGATATTGGGTTTGGTCGCAGCCGGGACAATGCAAGCAGATGCGAGGAAGAGAAAAAGAAAAATAGTTTTTATCACAGCATTAAAGAGACGTTTGGTTTCCGCGAAAGATATCGAAAGGTTTTCAATCCGGGCAACGGTGTTTAACAGATCGGGCGCCGAAACCCTGAAGCTGTCTTCGGTTCAATTCACAACAAGCACGCGATAAAAGCGCTGTCCGCCCGCCGTCGATTCAACGTGGCTTCCAGTTGTTCCCGTGACGGAAATGTCGCCCGGCAGATCGGTCCATGTCGCATCGTCCAAATTGGTTTTGAATTGGACGCGATAGATGCGTCCGGGTTGTGCGTCCCAAGTGAGTTTAAAATTGGAATTACGTTCGGCGCGCCCGGCGTGGGCGTGGTCATGAAATAACGCGCGGGAGATCCATCACGCCAGCGACCTTCGCTGACGTTGTCCGATTGCGCGCCAAAGGCGACCGCATCCACCATTCGTCCCGACGGATCGTAAAGCGCAATTTGCTCGCCGCTTTTGCTGAGTTTGAAATTCACGTGCAGATCGCCGTTGGTTCGGGTCTGGGCGATTTCGTCATCGGCCCAAACCATGAGAAATCCATTTGCAGGGATCGTGATTCCCGCTGGGATGAGGAATTTGACGGGATCGGCCAGATCGTCAGTCATTCGAAAGCCGGCCAAATCCACCGGCGCTGCACTCGGATTATAAAGCTCGATCCAATCGTCGAAATCCTGGTCCATCGGGTCGCGCAGGAATGAACTATTCGAGGCCATCCACTCATTGATAAACAGGGTCACTGGCGGAGTGGACGAGTCGTTGGCGAGACGCGGTGTGGGAAAATAAAACGTCTGCCGGTAGGAAAGTTGTCCGGGCGGATGTGATCCGTAACTCCGATTCTCCCCGACGTTTGCGTAATTGATGTAGTCGAGCACTTGAGGCGAACCATTTAAATTTCGCGCCAGCACCACCGAGCCATTCGTGGCGTTTAACCGAAAGTTCGCGTGGTAATTGGTTCCCGAAGTTTGCGCCGGCTCGCCGTCGGCCCAGACCAAAAGATATTCGCCCGCGTTGATCATCGTGCCAGGCGGGAACGACCACTGCGCCACATTGGAATAATTGTTCGCGAGAAAATATCCGCTGAG
>JBDSIW010000142.1:0-2847 GCA_039917795.1 Verrucomicrobiota bacterium
CTTTCCCGGGACCGGCGTTGGACTGGCGATCGTGAAAAAGGGGATGGATCGGATCGGTGGCCGTGTTTCCGTCGATTCCAGCGTGGATCGCGGAAGTTGTTTTTGTTTGGATCTGCGCCCCGCGTGAAATTCTCGTGAATAATTTTACTGTATTGACTGTGGACGACAGCGGCGATGACACGTTGCTTTTTCAACGTGCCTGCCGGAAATCGGGAACCTTGTTCAACCTTCAGACGGTCAATGATGGCCAGCACGCCATCGATTACCTTTCGGGGAACGATGTGTTCGCTGACCGCCAGCAGTATCCCCTGCCCAGCCTGCTCCTGCTCGATTTGAAGATGCCCGGCAAAAACGGATTCGAAGTCTTGGAATGGGTTCGCGACCAGAATAATTCCAAGGATCTACCAGTGGTTATTTTCACTTCGTCCGACAACCATGGCGACATTCGGAAAGCCTACCAAAAAGGAGCCAACTGGTACGTGATGAAGCCAGTAGATTACAGCGACCTCATGACCATCGCCCGCACCATCAATTCTTACCTCACCACCTCCGACTCGCAACTCCTCCCGTCGCTCCAGAATTTTCGCGCCAATCCGGGCGACACTTAATCCCGAAAGAAATTTTCAGAAGAAACCTTGGCGGTCGCGGTCCAAGTCAAATCCATCCTGTTCATCCGTTTGATCCCTGTTAAAAATTCTGCGGCGCTTGCGCTCCACCTATGGAAGAAAAAATTTTAAGACTGTTGTCCGGAAAGTCCTATTCGCCGTCGAATGTTCCTGAATTGCTTCGGCAACTCGCCTTGCGCCCCAATCAACAACAGGAACTTCAGCAGGTACTGGCGGCGCTTGAAAAGCGCGGGCAAATCATCCGCACCAAAGGCAATCGCTACATCGAAGCGCGCGAAGCCGACCTGGTCCCCGGTGTCATCCAGATCAACCGCCAGGGCAAAGGATTTTTGCGGCCCTCGGAAAGCGGCCTCCAGGAAATCGTCATCCCGGAAAACGCCACCTCGACCGCGTTCCATGGCGATCGCGTCCTCGTTCGGCGCGACGTGAAAGGGAAAGGTCCGCGCCCCCAAAAAGAAGGCGAGATCACCGGCTCGGTCATTCGGATTCTCGAACGGAAACGCGCGCAAATCGTCGGCACGTTGCAGCGCGGCAAACAGTTTCTTTATGTGATCCCGGACGACCCGCGCATCCCGCATGATGTCTATGTTCCGGAGCCGCGCGATGTCGGTCGGCCCGCCAACATCGGCGACAAGGTCGTGGTTGAGTTGGTGAACTGGGAATCGCGCAACCCCAGTCCGGAGGGAGAAATCATCCAGGTATTGGGATCACCGGACGAGGAGGGCGTGGACATGCTTTCGGTCCTGCGCCAATACGAATTGCCGCTCCATTTTCCCAAGCCCGTACTCAACGAAGCCAATGCCATCGCGCGTCTCAAGGAACCGACAAAGGAGGAATTTGCCGGACGCGTCGATTGCCGCCAGCACCTGGTGATCACGATTGATCCAGATGACGCGAAAGATTTCGACGACGCAATTTTTTTGCAACGCAGCAGCGCCGACCAATGGAAACTCTGGGTCCACATCGCGGACGTTTCGCATTACGTGAAGCCGGAGAGCGCACTCGACGTCGAGGCGCGCAAGCGCGGCAACTCCACTTACCTCGTGGATCGCGTCATTCCGATGTTGCCCGAGGCACTGAGCAACGAGCTTTGTTCGCTCAAGCCGAATGTGGATCGCCTCACGAAATGCGTTGAGTTCCTTCTGTCGAACGACGGAAAAGTCCTCCAGACAAAATTTTACGCTGCAGTCATTTGTTCCAAGCGGCGGTTCACCTACAAGGAAGTTCTGGCGAGCCTGGAAAAGAATACGCCTTCGAACGATCCGATCGACCGCATGCTCCACGACGCACACGCGATGGCGCAAAAAATCCGACGCGCCCGCTTCAAAGCTGGTTCGCTGGATTTGGATTTTCCGGAGAACAAGATCCGGCTGGATGAACAAGGGCGCGTTCTCCGCATCGAGCGCATCGAGAACGATGTCTCCCACCAGTTGATCGAGGAATACATGCTGCTCGCCAACGAGGCGGTCGCCGCTCGCCTGATGAGTCTGCATAAGCCTGCGGTTTATCGCGTTCACGAATCCCCCGCCGAGCGACGCCTGAACGAATACCGCGATGAGGTTCGCGAACACGGCATTCAGGTCGGCAATTTGAGTCATCGGCCCGAGGTGCAAAAACTTTTGGCCAAGCTGAACACATTGCCCATCGGCCAGGCGCTGAAGATTGGTTTTCTCCGGTCACTCATGCGCGCGCGTTACGCCGTCGAGCCACTCGGCCATTATGGCCTCGCGAAAACCAAATACACCCACTTCACTTCACCGATTCGTCGTTACGCGGACTTGATCGTGCATCGCGTTTTGTTCGAGAACGTCCACGCGTCCATAACGAAGCTCAAGGAAACTGCCGACCACATCTCCGACACCGAACGCAACTCCGCCGACGCCGAGCGAGACAGCAAAGACGTGAAACTCTTCGCGTTCCTGAAGGCGCAATTAAAGACTGGCGAATTGCAAACCTACCCTGCGCTCGTCACGGATGTGCGGAACATGGGATTTTTCGTGGATGTCCCCGGCGTCGGGCTCAGCGGATTGGTCCACCTTTCCTCGATGCAGGATGACTTTTATATTTTCGATCCGGCGCGCAACCATCTCATTGGCCGGCGCACTCGACGCATCATCAAACTCGGTGACAAGGTTATGGTGCAGATCTACAAAGTCGATTCGTTCAAGAAACAGGTGGATTATCAATTGGCGAAAACCATTTCCCCAACTGCTCAACGCAG
>JBDSIW010000143.1:0-3294 GCA_039917795.1 Verrucomicrobiota bacterium
AGCCGTGGTTCGTCGCATGGTACGAGCCGGAACATGATTCCGTTCATTTGAACCAAAATTTTTTCGCCGACCGTTTCAGCAATATGCGCTGGTCGATTCTCACCCCACTCCGATCCATGCACTGGGACGGCGAAAAAATCAGCCTCAGCCCCGGTGTGAATAAATCATCCGCGCCGATCGGCGATGAAGTCGAGCCTCTTTGGATCACTTATTATTCCAGCATCTTCAATCCAGCTCGAGTGAAAGTGCGCGCGATGAAAGCGCAAATGCCGGTGCGCAATTGGAAAAATTTGCCGGAAGCCAGAGCCATCGCACCGTTGCTCGCTCAGGCGCCTCAACGCGTCAACGCGATGATCGAACGCAGCGAGATTCAACTCGTTCGCGAAAGCGAATACGGCATCGCGCGCCCGCCGCAAACCTCCGATTGGAATAATCTGCGGGATGCCGCGTTGACTTGCCGCGCGTGTCCGCTGTGGAAAAACGCGACCTGCACCGTTTTTGGCGAAGGTCGTCTGGACGCTCGTGTTGTTCTCGTTGGCGAACAGCCGGGCGACACTGAAGATCTCGAAGGTAAAGCATTCATTGGTCCCGCCGGCCAGTTGCTCAACCGCGCGTTGGAGCGGGCAGGGGTGAATCGCCAGGAACTTTACGTGACCAATGCCGTCAAACATTTCAAGTGGGAACTGCGCGGCAAACGTCGCATCCACAAAACGCCCAACGCTCGCGAAATCGCCGCCTGCCGTCCGTGGTTGGATGCGGAGTTGGATTTGCTCAAACCCGAACTCGTTGTTGCGCTGGGCGCGACGGCGGCCCGCGCACTGTTCGATTCGCCCCTTCGCGTGACAGAAGAGCGCGGGCGATTTTTGGAGTCGCGCTTTGGCCGCACGCTCGCAACGATTCATCCATCGGCTCTGCTGCACATGCCGGACAAAACAAATTTTGAAACGGAATTCGCGCGATTCGTCGCCGATCTGCGTCTGATTTTGCGATCCACCTAAGGTCTGTTTTTTGGCAAACTCTGAAAAATGAACGGAATAGAGTAACGTGACCAATGAGAATTTTGTCGGCCTTCCTTCTGATTTCACTCGGGGTGGGATTTTGTGGTTGCACCAGCGTCCTGCAACGGACGGGCATTGCGCTGTTTTACAAAAAGGCGAGTCTGCCGAAATCGCAAGTGCGGCGTGAAATAGTTTATCGCGAAGGCTCCACGCTGCCGAAACATCGACTCGACCTTTTTCTTCCGGCGGCCACAACGACGAACTGGCCGGTTCTTGTTTTCATCCACGGAGGTAACTGGACCGAGGGCGACAAAGGTTTGCGGGCGGGCGGGCCGGATGTTTACGGAAACATTGGCCGATTCTACGCGGCCCGCGGCATTGGCGTGGCGATAATTAATTATCGCCTTCAACCTGGCGCGAACTGGCGCGACCAAATTGACGACGCCGCGTGCGCGACCGCCTGGGTGCATTCGCACATCACGGAATTTGGCGGCGACGCGCGACGCATTTTTGTGAGCGGACATTCCGCTGGCGCGCAACTCGCCGCCCGCATTGCCTCGATTTCGCGCCCCTTGGAAAATACGGGCTCTCGCCTGCAATTTTTTCTGGCGTGATTTCCGTGAGTGGCGCGGGTCTCGATCTCGCCGATGAAAACACCTATGAACTCGGCGCGTCTCGAAAATATTATTCGAAACGTTTCGGCGACGTGAACGACTGGAAAAAAATCGCCTCCCCCGCGAATTTTGCTCGAACCGACGCGCCATCCTTCCTCATCTTGTACGCGGCCGGTGAAAAGAAACCGTTGCCACGCCAATCGCAATGATTGAGCGAAGTTTTATCGCGGCAAAAAGTCTCCAATCAAGTCGTCGTCTTACCCGGCGAAAGTCATGCCCGCATGGTGTTGACTTTGAGTCGCCCCGACAAATTGTCTGCGACTGCCCTGCTGAATTTCATTCAGGCGAACGAGGGTGAATGAAACGTGGCAGGGATGGGTTTGTCTCGTCCCAATACTTTTCCGTTCCGGCCCGACGAAAACCCGGCATGCGAAAGACTCGAAGCCCGGCGCTTGGAAGAATCCTCTCCCGGTTACTTCGGCCAAACCCAGAGAGCGCGGCGTTGACAAGGAATAACCGAAATGCAGACTGGCGAGCACGATGCCGGTCACGAGTGTTCTCGTCGTAATTGCCCGGCGTCCACAAACCTAGCAGCCTGATGAAAACACAACTTACCCTTCGATTCCACGCCCTCGTTGCGGGGCTAATGGTTTTCATCGGATCCGCAGCAGCTCACGCCAGTTTTCATTTCATGCAGATCGAGCAGGTCATCGGAGGCGTGGATGGCGACACATCTGCGCAAGCCATCCAGTTGCGGATGCGCTCGGCCGGACAAAACCTGGTCAGTTCAGCGTCGCTCTGGGTTTCGGATGCCGCTGGCGTCAATCGCATCCTTCTCCTGAAAATTGCGGCGAACGTCGGCAATAGCGCTGCGGGTGACCGTGTGTTATTGGTCAGCCCCGGTTTTACGAACTACCTGGGCTCGGGCTTCTCTCCCGATTTTACTTTGGCAAACATCATCCCCACCAATTACTTCAAAGCAGGCCGGTTAACCTTCGAAGCCGACGGCGGAACTACAACCACTCCCGGAACAATTTATTGGTCGGTCAGTTGGGGCGGCACGAACTACACCGGCTCGCAGACCGGCAGCACTTTCAACGACGCCAATGGAAATTTCGGCCCTGCCTTCAACGGCCCGTTGCCCTCGACCGATACCAGCGTGCTCCAGTTTACCAATTCCGCCGCCGCCTTGAGCACCAGTAATTCCGTGGACTACACCGTGACCAGCGGCCCCGCCATTTTCGTGAAAAATTCGCGCTCGTCCTTCGTCGTCGTCGATCCTCGCCGCATTAATTCGATCAATCGCGAGACCAATGACCTTCGCGTCACCTTCACCATGATTCCCGGCAAGACCAATTCTCTACAACGTTCCGTCAGCACGACCGATGGCAGTATCTCCACCAACTTCACCAACATTTTCACCGTCAACAACCCCACTGGCTCGCTGACCAACTACCTCGACATCGGCGCAGTCACGAATTTCAAAGCCGGTTACTACCGCACACGCCTCGTGCCGTGAACAAGGTAGGGACGCGTTCCACCTCGTCCCTGACATCCCGACGACAAACGAAAAAGAGAAGACGTTAAAATGGAAAACCCAACCCGTTCTGATTGTCCTTCTAACGTTTTCTGATTTGCGGATGCGCTAAGGATTAGTCAGGGACGCGGTGGAACGCGTCCCT
>JBDSIW010000144.1:0-2514 GCA_039917795.1 Verrucomicrobiota bacterium
TAACCCCAACCGACAAAGTCCTGGAAGTCGGGCCTGGACTCGGGCCGCTGACCGAATTGCTCCTCGCCAAAGCCGGTGAAGTCCTGGCCATCGAAATGGACCGGAGGCTGGTGGACTTCTTACGCGAAAAATATCGCGCCGCGAAGAACTTGAATTTACAGCACGACGACGCGCTGGCTTATTTGCGCAAGGAACAAACGGATTGGTCGGGCTGGAAACTGGTCGCCAATCTCCCCTATTCTGTCGCGTCGCCCCTGCTGGTCGAACTAGCCGAAGCCAATGCGTCCCCGCAGAAAATTGTGACGACCTTGCAGTTGGAAGTGGCCAACCGAATCGTTGCCTGCGCGGGTGATGATGATTACGGGATTCTTTCGCTGCTCATGCAACTGCGTTTCGAACCGCAATCCTCCTTCAAAATTCCAGCTGCGTGCTTTTTTCCTGAGCCTGATGTGGACTCCGCCTGCATCGTTTTGAATCGCCGTTCCATTCCGCTCTTATCGGCGGAAGACTCGAAACTCTTTAAGAAAATCGTGAAGCGCGCTTTCTCGCAGCGGCGCAAAATGATGCTCAAACTTTTGAAACAGGATTGGCCCAAGGAGAAGCTGGAAAGCGCATTTGCCGGGATAAAAATCTCTCCACAAGAACGGGCCGAGCAGGTCAGCCTCGAACAGTTTGTGGCCTTGACGCTCTTTCTGAAGCCCATCATCGCGTAGCGACTGGCGCTTCCTTATCCGCGATAATCTTTCATTAGATCGAGCATTTCCTTGACGGCAGTTTCGAGGCCGACTTTCAGCGCGCGACTGACGATGCTGTGCCCGATATTCAATTCGATCAGGTGCGGCACAATGTGCAGGACGCTCAGGTTTGCGTAGTTCAATCCATGCCCGGAGTTCACTTTCAAACCGAGTTCGTGCGCTCGTTTGGACGCGGCAATCAAACGTTCCAACTCGACGTTTCGCCCGCGCTTTTCGTGAAACTTTTCCGCGAAAGCTCCCGTGTGCAACTCGATGAATTGCGCTTTGATTCGCGCCGCGGCTTCGACCTGTGCCAAATCCGGGGCGATGAACAAACTCACCTCGATCCCGGCGTCATCCATTTTCTGGCGGGTTTCGGTCAAATCCTTTTCGTGGCCCGCTGCATCCAATCCGCCCTCGGTCGTGATTTCCTCGCGGCGTTCAGGAACCAGGCAAACGATCGTGGGTTTCAACTTCAGCGCGATAGCCACAATTTCCGGCGTGTTCGCCATTTCAAAATTCAAGCGCGTCTTCACGGCCTCGCGAAGCCTCCAAATATCTCGGTCCTGAATATGGCGGCGATCTTCACGCAAATGCGCGGTGATCCCGTGCGCGCCCGCGGCCTCGCAGATAATCGCGGCTTCCACCGGGTCTGGCTCGCCGTTCGCGAGAGCGCGGTATCTCGCTTCACGCAGCGTCGCGACGTGGTCAATATTAACGCCCAGTTTGAGCATGGCTTACGGTTTCCCGGGAAGTTTCGGGGCGGCCTTGGAAGGCATTTCAGTCGTCGATTCAACAGCGAACGGATTGGCGAAAGGAAAATTGGGATGTGCGAGCCAATGCGAAAGCAGTATCAATTCGATGCTATTCAAACTGAGGTGCGACTTGCGCACGATGTTCAGCTCGTTGGGCGATTTGTAGGTCACCTCGGTCACCGTGTTTCCAAGCAAAGGTCCGATTGCCGCGAGCCATTTCTCTTCCGGCACTTTCGCCGCCACGAAGCGTCCGGACTCAGCTGCGTTCGTAGTCGTGATTTCCCTCGGGAAAAAGGGCAGAAGCTGGCTCAAAATCTGCCATTGCGAAAGGCGCAATTCGGTGATTTCCCAATCATAAAAAACCAGATCGCTCCGGCTGGAAACCTGGCCGAGCAATTCCGCGGGCGGCAGGTTCGTGTTGGGAGCCAAAGGGAAAGTTCCACCCACCAAAAGATTCGCGCCGCTTTTCCCACGGTCGGGTCCCAAAAAGGGCACAATGATCGGCATGCCTTGCCAGAAGAGATCGACACGATTGCTCGCGACATTTAAGGTGCCGCCGCCGCGCCGTTTCAATGTGTCATTGAACGCCCCCGCGATTTGCGGCCCCAACGTTTTCATCGTGTTGGTCGCATCTTTGACGGGAATTCCCACGTAGGATTGAAAGGGCATTTGCGATTGCGCCCAGAAAAAAATCTGGTTGGTCAGCGGGTTTACGGAAAGTTGTTGAATCGCTTTCGACGGCTTGAAAAACGGCGCGAGCTTCTGGCCGGCCGTAAAGCTGATCAACGGATCGCGAATCGCATTCGTCGGGATTTTCCACGGCTCGCTCTTCCACTCGACTTTCTCCGGATAAATGACGCGCACCACTGTCCGCAGGTCTTCACCGCCGCGCCCGCTCAATTTCAACTCGGTGCGTGCGGGTTTGAACGGGAGCGACGCCAGCGATATCCACGGCTGCAACCGCGGCCAATCGACGATGGCTTCGAGCCAGGTCGCGTCACCGGACGGGCGACTCCCCGGCTTGA
>JBDSIW010000145.1:0-5445 GCA_039917795.1 Verrucomicrobiota bacterium
CAGGTTCCGCCAGCGGGCGAATTGGGTATCCTGCAACGCGGAACAGAGAGCGCGGATCGCGGAAAGGACGAGCTCAACCAGAAACCGCAATCGCTGGGAACTCTTTTAGATTATCTGCCGCACGAAAGCATCTTCCTCCTTTGTGAACCGGATTTGATGGCCGAATCCGCACAGCGCTACGAAGAACAAGTCCCGGCCGCCGACCTGTTTTTTATTTCATGGGAAGATTTCCAGGAGCAGATCACGGCGAAAACATTAGCGACGATTTCCATTTTCGAGAATGAAGGTGAACCGGAATTCTTGTCGGTAGAGAGCGAGCGGTCGGTTGAAAGCCCGCCGCACGATCTTGAATTTCAAAGTTTGGAAGTGTTTCGGCCAATTGGAAATCGCCCGCCGGAACCTCAGGTGGCCGAGGCGCAGCGCAAAGAATTTTTTTCGCAGATTCATCGATGGTCGCGCCAGGGCTATCAGGTGCATATTTTTTGCAACAACGATGGCGAGCGCCAGCGGTTCGGGGAAATCTGGTGGGAATACGGCTTCGGGAACACAGAAGGATTGCACCTCCATATCGGACTTTTGACGCGCGGATTTCTCCACGAGTCCGCCAGGCTGGTAGTGGTGACGGACGCCGAAATTTTTGGCCGTTACAAAGTTCAACGGCCGCGCCGGCTCAAATCGCCGCACGCGCAAACTTCACGGTCGTTGCTCGACATTGATTTTGCGGATTTGCAGGAAGGCGATTACGTCGTGCATTTGCAATACGGCATCGGTCGTTACCTCGGTTTGAAATTGATTCCGAGCGCGCTGGGCATGAAGGGTCGCGAGGAAAGCGCACAAACCAATTCCGGGCAGGAATGCTTGGCGATTGAATACGCACCGGGCAACCCGGCCGAGCCTGCACCGAAACTTTATGTGCCGGTCACCGAGTCGCATCTCGTCAGCAAATACGTGGGCGCAGGAAAAGCCCGCCCGATTCTGAACACGCTGGGCGGCACACGCTGGACCAAAACCAAGGCGCAGGCGGCTATCGCGGTGCGCGATGTGGCGAGTGATTTCCTGGCCATCCAGGCTGCACGCGAATCACAACCCGGTCACGCTTTCCCCGCGGACAACACTTGGCAGCGCGAATTCGAGAGCTCATTTATCTACGAGGAAACGCCGGACCAGATGCGCGCCATTGTCGCCGCAAAAAGCGACATGGAAACGGCGCGCCCAATGGACCGTTTGATCTGTGGTGATGTCGGGTTTGGTAAAACGGAGGTGGCGATTCGCACGGCCTTCAAAGCGGTGATGGGCGGAAAACAGGTGGCGATCCTCGTGCCGACCACTGTGCTCGCGCAACAGCACTACAATAATTTTCGCGAACGCATGGCGGATTATCCGATTCGCATCGAAATGCTTTCCCGCTACCGAACACGCCGCGAGCAGCAGAAAACGATCGAGAACCTTGCGGCTGGCGCAGTGGACATCGTGATCGGCACGCACCGGATTGTGCAATCGGACATTCATTTCAAGGATCTCGGCCTGGTCGTAATTGACGAAGAGCAGCGCTTCGGCGTGATGCACAAAGAGAAGTTCAAAATGCTCCGGCGGTTGGTGGATGTGCTCACGCTCAGCGCCACGCCGATTCCGCGAACGCTGTATCTGGCGCTGACCGGCGCGCGCGACATGAGCACGATTGAAACTCCGCCGCAGGACCGGCTTCCGGTCGAGACCATTGTTTCCCAGTATGACGAGCGCACCATTCGAGACGCCGTGCAGCGCGAGATCAACCGCGGCGGGCAGGTTTTCTATTTGCACAATCGCGTATTCGACATTGAAACCGTTGCGCACAAAATGCGGACGTTGTTGCCGCAAGCACGCATTGTGGTAGGTCATGGGCAAATGCACGCCGACGATTTGGAAGAAGTGATGACAAAGTTCATCAATGGCGAAGCGGACATGCTGATTTCCACGACCATCATCGAGAGCGGCCTCGATATCCCGAATGCAAACACGATCATCATCGACCGTGCGGATCGATTTGGCTTGAGCGATTTATATCAGTTGCGCGGTCGGGTCGGACGCTACAAGCACCAGGCTTACGCGTATTTGCTTTTGCCGCGGCACGTCGGATTGCTTGCGGACGCGCGCAAACGCATCACGGCGATCAAACAATATTCGACGCTGGGAAGTGGATTTAAAATTGCGATGCGCGATCTGGAAATTCGCGGAGCGGGGAATTTGTTGGGAGCGCAGCAAAGCGGTCACATCACTGCGGTCGGCTTTGAGCTGTACTGCCAGTTGCTTAAACAAAGCATCAGCGCGCTGAAAGGGGAAAAGGTTAATCCGCGGATTGAGGTTCAGGTGCGCCTGGATTTTCTAGCACTGAGTCCGGGAGAGGAAGCAGACGTTAAGAGTCAGAAGGCAGAAGTCAGGAGGAAAAAGCCGGAATTCGAAATAACTGTTCCTCGTGAAGTCGGGACGTTTGTCGCGCGAGACAATCTTGAAAACCGAAAGTCGAAGATCGAAAATATCCGAAGAGCGCCCGCTTACATTCCGCTGGACTACATTTCGGAAGCGCGACAGCGGATCGAGATTTACCGCAAGCTCGCGCAGATCGAGGACAAGGCTGCGCTGGATCAATTGTGCAAGGAAATGCGGGACCGTTTTGGCACCTTGCCGGCGGCGGTGGAGTTGTTGTTACAGGTCGGCGATCTGAAATTGCTCGCGGCTGAAAAGCGGGTGGGCTTGATCGAAACCCAAGGTGAGAAGCTGATGCTGACGCGCAACAACGACCTTTTGATGATGGAAGGAAAATTCCCGCGTCTGACGAAAAAAGAGCCATCCGCGAGACTGAAGGAGATTAAAAAATTGCTGCTCGCGATGTGAGGTTGGGTTGCGATGGGTGCGTCGTCCCGAAAGCGCCCATTCTCATTGGCAGGAATTTGCCTCACGCATTTCGTTCATTTTGATAAAAATTCACTCCCATCCCGTGGCGTAATCTTTGCTGAGACGGCGCTAATCTATGAACTTTTTCCTCGGGCTTTCGCGGCGTGTCTTCATAACAACGGTGGCGTCCGGTTTGTTTTCACAAGCTTTCACCGCATTTGCCGCGCAACCGGTCCTTGCAAATCCAATCTTGTTCGTCACGCAGGTGCCCATGCCGGTGGAGTTGAACGCCATTAGTGTCTCAAATGTGGTGGTCAATGTCGCGTCGCCGCTTGGCAATCATCTGGCGGACACGGCGCACGCTGCGCGGGGCAATGATCTTTGGATACGCTATCCGAACGGCGCGTTGACCAATCTCACGCGCGCGACAGGATATGGAGTTCTTGGTGCGCAACACACCAACGGCATCGCGGTGCGCCAGCCTGCGATGCATTGGAGTGGAACGAAAGCTGTGTTTTCCATGGTGGTCGGGGCGCCGCGATTTGCCGGAGATACGAACCAATTCTTCTGGCAGCTCTTCGAAATCAGCAACTTTCTCTACACCAGTTCCGCGCCGGTCATCACCCGGGTTCCCAATCAGTCGGCCAATTACAACAACGTCAGCCCGACTTACGGAACGGATGATCGAATTATTTTTTCGTGCGACCGTCCGCGCGATGGCTCGCCGCATCTTTATCCGCAGCTCGACGAGTATAATGATATTCCCACCGTCACGGGACTCTGGAGTCTCGACCCGGTCACCGGAAATTTGTTCATGCTAAATCACACTCCGTCCGGCGTGTTTACTCCTTTCGTGGACAGTTTTGGCCGGCTGATTTTCACGCGCTGGGACCACTTGGTGCAGGATCGGAACGCGACCGATGACCGCCTTGGCAATTCCACGAACGGCACGTTTAATTATGACAACGAAACGGCTAATTCTCCTTTCGACACGAACAACCGCGCCGAGATTTTTCCCGAGCCGCGCACATTCGACGCAACGAACCTGGCGGTGCTGAAGGTTCGGGGAAACGCGTTCAATTCCTTTTTTCCCTGGCAGCTCACCGAGGACGGCACCGGGGAAGAACTGTTGAATCGCGTTGGCCGTCATGAATTGATGCTGAGCTTCCTGCAAAGTTTCACCAACGATCCAAATCTTATTGCCCACTCCGCGGCTACCCGGGCCAACGCCTACGGTTTGCCGACGACCAATTACCTGAACAACTTTTTACAAATCTGCGAAGATCCGACCAATCCGGGAACTTATTTCGGGATCGACGCCGTCGATTTCGGCACTCATGGCGCAGGGCAAATTCTGTCGATCACCGGCCCGCCCGGACGCAATCCGGATTCCGCCGCGAGCAACGCGATGTTCATCACCTACATTACGCCCAAGACCACGGCGCAGCCGACGAGTTCGGCTGGCTTCAACAAAAGCCCATTGCCAATGAGCGATGGAACCCTCGTTGCGGCTCATTCGAGTGCGAATGGTGCGGATGCAAACCAGGGAACGGCGGCCGCTCCAAAATCGCTTTATGATTTTCGCCTCACAATGTTTCAGAAGGTGGGCGGTTTTTATCAGCCGGGCCAGTTTCTCACCGCCGGCCTGACCAATCCTGTGAGTTATTGGAACGGCACGACGCTCGTGACCTACACGAATCAGCTGTGGGAACTGGACCCGGTGGAAGTTCGAGCCCGCACCCGGCCAAGCCGGACGAGTCCTCCGATCAATCCGATTGAGAAGCAGGTTTTCGATGACGAAGGCGTGGATGTCGCGACGATGCAAAACTATTTGCGCGCGAATAATCTTGCCATGATCGTCAGCCGCAACGTCACGACCCGCGATCGCGCCGACAAACAGCAACCCTACAATTTGAAAGTCGGTTGGCCAACGAGCGCCACGATCACGACGAACACTTCGGGGAAAATTTACGACATTGGATATTTGCAATTATTCCAGGCCGATCAGATTCGTGGACTAACTTTCGGCAAAAGCACGCCTGCGCCGGGCCGACGCGTTCTCGCACAACCCATGCACGAACCGGTCGTGGATAATTTGCCTGCGATTCCGGGCGCGCCTGCTGGCAGTGTGAAGATTGCAGATGATGGTTCCCTCGCTGCGTTTGTTCCGGCGCGCCGCGCCATGACCTGGCATCTCACGGATACAAACGGGGCCAGCGTCGTCAAGGAACGTTATTGGGTGACGTTTCAGCCGGGCGAGATTCGCACCTGCACTTCGTGCCATGGCTTGAACTCCAAAGACCAGGCGGGCCAGAATTTTCCGACGAATCCGCCGGTGGCCTTGCGCGATCTGCTGCGCTATTGGAAAAGTGAAAATATTCCGGTGGCCGGAACACAAACAAATGGAACCACAAACTTTCTTTCACTCACGTTCAAGCGACAATTGGCCGCAACCAATCTGACCCATACCGTCGAAGTCTCCGATGATCTGACCAACTGGTTTGCCGGATCAAGCTATTCGATTACGAACGTTTTGCCGATTACGCCGAATACAACTGAAGTCGCCCGCAACGG
>JBDSIW010000146.1:0-3551 GCA_039917795.1 Verrucomicrobiota bacterium
TTGGAACTTCGTTATCTCTTATTTTGGTCAGGTCTTAATCAATATCCCTCTGAACGAAGGAAGTGGAACCAATATCAATGAAGTCACCTACGGATTGAAGGGCGCGTTTATCACGAACAATCCTTCCTGGACGAGCGACACTCCTTCCTTTGCGCAAAATGATTTCGCTGTCTCCATTGGAGGCGCGGGACGAAAGGGATTGATCCTGGACACCAACCTCGCGACTGCGGGGCATTTTATCACGCTTGGGCCCGACAATGGCGGGAGCAATGGCGACTATACCTTGCAGGCTTGGGTGAAACTCCCATTGGGCTTTGAACCGGCCACGCGCATGATCATTTTCTCCTACGAAGGAGTTCCGGGTTTCGTCTTTTCGATCAATACCGGTCGCACGCTTCACACCACGACCTTTGGTTTGAATGACGTTACGTCAACAACTGTTGTTCCAAACGATAACCAATGGCATCACGTTGCGGTCGCTCATCAAAACGGAGTCGGAATGAAATTCTTTCTCGATGGCGCCCTTAATTCGGAAACTGCCTACGTGCGCGGCCCGGGTGCGCGGACCAGTTTCACCATTTCAGTGGGCGGATCGGTTGGCAATCTGAACAATTCGTTTACCGGAACGATTGATCGGATTCTCGTTCGGAAAGGCGCGTTGGATGCAAGCCAGCTGGATTTTCCCGCGCCGGTCGGTTTATCGATTCTGCGGAATGGGAATTCGGTCACTCTGACTTGGGCGACCGCAGCCACGGGATACGTTTTGCAAAGCGCCCCGGCCCTTTCTTCGTCCGGGACGGTCTGGTCGGATGAGCCGGGAACGCCGGTCGTGAACGGGGCATCGACCAGTTCGACCGTGACAATTGAGAGCGGATCAAAATATTATCGACTGCGTAAAGTCCAATAGAGCGCAGCTTGCGAAGCGGGTGGCCGCGGAGGACGGGCCACTTGGCTTCTAATGGAGAGGTTATCTTTTTGAAAACGGACCGTCCATTTCATGGGTGGGAGAATCGCCGTCCGGCATTCACGTTGATTGAATTGCTGGTCGTCATTGCCATTATTGCCATCCTCGCCGCGCTCTTGTTGCCCACCTTGGCGCGCGCCAAGTCCAAGGCGCAACGAACCCAATGCATCAGCAACCAACGGCAAATCGGCATCGCTTTCGTCATGTATGCGGATGACAGCCGCGATTTTTATCCGACCTGCACGAGTTGGGCGAATTGGGGCGGGAAACGCGGCCTTGCGGTGGGCTCAATGCATGGCGGGGGCACAGACGAAACGAACCGCTTGCTCAATGTTTATATCAAAAATGTTAATGTTTACCATTGTCCGGCCGATCAGGGAGATTCCTATTGGAAAGCGACGATCGGCAAACTGACTTGTTGGGATGCTTGGGGAAATAGTTACCTGATGATTTGGAACGCAGATCGGTTCAAAGTCAAACACGTTACCGGGGACGGATTAATTTCCAAACCGATCAAGGGAAGCGAAATCGCCAAAAAGCCTTCCACGAAAATCATGATGGGTGACTGGCCTTGGGATGGCTACCGCGACATCAACGATCCCCTCAGCGTTTGGCACAACGACAAGGGTAAACCTTTTTTCCCGATGCTCTTGGGCGACGGACGCGTTGAGAACTACAAATGGCCAACCAACCGAATGATTTACGCCACTGACCAGAATATTGATCTGAACTTCAAATGGTGGTGAACCTTTTCCCGGGCTCGTAATTTAGGTTTCTTGCACAGGTGAAAAAAGGATTTCCCCTTGTCAGCACCCGCAACGCAGACTTAAAGTGCAGCGTGCGGAACAAAGGACTTTCCAACAGCGAATTTCTGAATCGGGCGCGGGAATATTTGATTCTTGAGAACGCCATCTACGAAACGGACGAGCGCGGTAATTCTTCAATTCCGGTCGCGTTGGAAGAGATGGAGGAAAACGCCTTCTACTTATTCGATGCGGACGCGTTGCTCGCGTTGACCCAAACCATCGAAGACCTCGCCATGGAGGAGGGAGGCGGGACCCTGCTGGCTGCGATCCAGGATGGGGGACTGTTCGAGCAACATCGCGATCGCTACTGGCAACTCGGCGCCACCCTGGAAGATGTCCAAATTATCTCTTCCGGCAAATTGGCGCGGACCGGCTCGCTCAAAGTCTGCCACGATGCCAAGGGGCTGGTGAAAAAGTTTTGGATGGTGCTTTATGAAGGCCGCAGGTTCCAGGCGTTGCTGCTCTGCGAACAGTCGAATAAATCGGAAAAGTTTGAGGGGAAAAAGTTTGTGGGCTTCTACACATTTAAACCGCGGATCATTCTTCAGGCCCGCGAAGATATCGGTGACGCACTTGGCGGGCGCTGCCCGGATTTGACGCAATTTACGCGAATGCAAAAGATTGATCGCGCGACGAAAAAGCTTAAAGTCGAGTTCGCCCGAGAAACCAAAGCGATGGATATCGCCGTCAAGAAATTGCAAAGCCAGGAAAAGAAATATCACACCAAACATTTTTTGGCGGACTTGAACAAAACTTTGGAGCGGCTCAACCGGCTGCAGACCCATTTGCCGGAGATCATCGCCGGGCGTCCGAAAAATGATTGAGCTGATTCAATTCCCCTGGAGTCCCTTTTGCATCGTCACTCGCCGCATCCTGGAGTTTGGCCGCATCCCGCATAAAATCACGGACATCCCGAACGGCGACCGCTCACTGGTCTGGCGCTTGTCCAAAGAACGTTATTATCAGGTTCCCCTGATCCGCGACGGCAGGAACGTCATCTTTGAAACCGATGAGAATTCGCAGGTCATCGCCAAGTATTTAAACGAGAAATTTCAACTCGGATTATTTCCGCCGGAATGGCGCGGTCTGCAATCCATTCTCTGGCAGCACATCGAAAGTGAAATCGAAGGACCCTGTTTCAAGCTCGACGATATTTACTGGAAGGAACTCGTCCCCAAGTCCGATCAACTGAGGTTTCTTCGCCACAAGGAACGAAAATTCGGGCGCGGTTGTCTGGACGCCTGGCGCACCGGGCAAAAAGATTTGCTTCGGGAACTTTCCGACAAGCTGATCCCGTTCGAGCAAATGCTCCTGCACAAACCTTTTCTCCTCGATGGGAGCCCGCGCTTCGTTGACTTCAACTTGTTCGGTATGCTTTCGAATTTTCTTTATTCCGGCCACTACAAGCTGCCCGCTGCTCATGCCAATGTGAACAAATGGTTCGCACAAATGTCCAAGATGCAACTGTCCCCCGCAAAACTCACTCGTGAAAAATTACGTCCTTGATACAAACGTTCTCCTCCATGACCCGCAATCGGTTCTCAACTTCAAAGCCAACAATGTTCTGATCCCAATCGATGTGATCGAGGAGCTGGACCGCTTTAAACGCGAGTCAAACGAACTCGGTTCCAACGCCCGGCAATTTTCCCGCACCCTCGATAAACTGCGGGAAAAAGGAAAATTGAACAAAGGCGTTCGTCTCGAAAGCGGCGGTTTTTTGCGCGTCATTTTTCACGACAAAGATGACAACGGACATCTTGTTTTTGGAAACAAAACCGTGG
>JBDSIW010000147.1:0-3364 GCA_039917795.1 Verrucomicrobiota bacterium
CGCCGCCGTTGAAAAGATGCTTTTGCACCCGGTCGCCAAACTCGCGGCGAAATTCCGGCCACGCCCGGAGTTGCGAATAAATACGCGCCGGCGTGTCGTTGTTGTTCACGTCGATTCGATTTCGCCGCACCAATTGATCGAGCGCGATGTCCTGGTCCCAAGTGAGAAAAATCCATTTCGTGGCCGGTTCTCCATTGGTCGCGCGACGATGGGCCGCATACCAGTTGTGATTCGGCCAATCCTCCACCTCGGCGAAAAGATGAATCATCATGTAGTCAATCAGGTTGTCGATGTCGACGACTTGCGAAATAGCTTCGTAAGAGGCGTCGCTGGTCACGCCCGCATTGACCGTCGCCATCATCGCGGCCCAATCGGCCAGGCTGCCATCGACCCCTTCGGCGAGCGAAGTCGTGTCGCTGCCGACAATCACATCCCAATCCGCAGGCTTGCCGCCGAGATGCGACGAAACAAAGTCGGCATCCACGTGCTCCGAATCATTATAAAGTCCCCAGTAAAGGCCGTTGACGTAGAGGTGAACGAAGTTGCTGTGCGCCGCGAGCCACCCGCCCATGGCGCGATGCGAATCTTTCACCCATACATCCCGCAGGTTTAACGAGTCCTCGGGTCGATAACGCGTGCCGATATTCGTGGTGCCCGGAATGACGGCGCTGTCCGAATATCTTGTCGCCCAACAATCCGTCCACGCGCTGCGCAAAATGAAGGTGTCAAACGAGGTCACGGGCGAGTCCTCGAACAATTTGAAATTCAACTTGCCGGGGCCGTACTCGGATTTGAAAACAAAACGAAACGAATGTTTCGGAGTGCGGGCATTGTCGCGTCCGGCATTGCCCTGCATCTGCACGCCGCAGTTGACTTGGAAATCCGACGTGTTGTCCCCCTCGAACATTTCCAGCGAGGCGGGCCGCTCCCAAAAATCTCCGGACTGCGTCGCATCAACGCAAATTCCCGTGGACGCGTTCCAGAGCGAATTAAAATCGGTGACCAAAGAAATTGTCGGGATGGAGCGGAGAGCCTCGGTGACGGTAAATCCGGAGTTCGTGTCGTTGGCGATGGCGGGGTCCATTCCATAATCAGCGGGATAATTGCCCTGCCAGGTCGCCGGATAGCCGGGCAGATTTGCCGGCTGCTGCAAAACTTGGGCAAGAAAAAGGTAGGTGTGAGTTACGACCCTGCTCGCCGCAAAATTGGTTTTGAACGATGCGGCGCGGAGCAAAGTGGTTCGATCGATTTGAATCGGGGTGGTGTAAACGGTTCCGCTTGTTGCGGTCGGGGCGCTGCCATTTGTCGTCCAGCGGATTTCCGCGCCGGCCGTGACGCTGGCCAACGCCACGCTAAACGGCGCATCATAGAATCCACGCGGCACGCTGAAATCCGGTGCGGAGGCCAGCCCAAGGACGCCGGGATCATTCGGTGCGGCGGGCGTGGGTTGCGTGAAAAAACGATTCGGAAAACTGGCGCTGGTCACGGCGTCCAATTCCGGCAGAACCAAGAAATCCAAGTCGCTCGGTGAAATATTCAATGCCTGAATGGCCAGAACGTTTGCGCCATTTTCCAACAGACCCGCGGAAACCGGCAGGACAATCTCTTCAAACGCGAGAGCCAGGGAATTGGAATGGGCCGCCGTGGCTGAGGAATTCCAGGCCGGCGACGGGGGCGCGTTACGTGAGGCAACCATTTGTCCATTGATGCAGGCGATAAAACCGTCGTCGTATTTCATCCGCAAATGCAGGTTCGAGATATCCGCCGCGTTTGAGATGGCGAAGGGCATCCGGATGTAAGCCGAAGAATTTTTGTTGGTCATGACCGGACCGACGTTCGAGCCGATGAGCGCGCCAAAGCCGGTTTGCGCGAGTTGCAGCGCGTTGAGAAAAACCCCGTGGGACGTTCCGCCATTACGCCGGCCTTCCACCGTCAGAAGACCACTCGCTGAACTCCGCACCGTCGCGCTGAAGGTGTCGTCTCCATCATTCACGGGAGGAGTGCTTCCGTTGAATGTATATCCTGTTCTGATCGCATTCGGCATTCCACTGGCCGTCTCGATCCAATCGGAAACCCGCGCCCCACCACTGCTGGAATCGAAAGACCAGATTTTCAGGCGATAATCCTGATTGGGTCCGAGCCCGGCGATTTGAATCCTTATTCCGTTTCCATCGACCATTCCGTTTACAAAAATAAAATCGTCGTAGAGCTGGTCTTGCGTCAGTGACGAGGTTTGCGCTGGAGTCGTGCGGTCGCGGTCATCGAGCAAGCCTCCGCCGATGGCTGAAAGCGTAACCGTCAGACCGTTGAACGTGCTTGGATTGGCGTTCAAATTCATCTGGCTGAAACCCGGTTCCGTGTTGGCCGCCGCAGACTCACCGGTGCGCGCGTCAAAATCGACGGCAAGCACCGTGACAGGATTGGTGCCGCCATTCGCATCGAAGCCGATTCCGGTGGAGCCCTGGGCCCACGTCGCGTCATTAAAATTTTTGGCCGTCCAACTCGCGCCAAGAGCGCTGTTGGTTGGAACGAGAAAACGCGCGTTCGCCCCCGCTACAATCAAGGGCGTAACCAGCGTTTGGTTCCCAATGCCATAGGAACGATTGGCGGATTGCGGTGGAAACGACGGGGAGTATTCATCCACAACCGTTCCATTTGAGTTGACCAGGGCAAGGTAATCCCCGGAGCTGTTTAACTTGAAATTCGTGTGCAATGGCATGCCCGCGACCGCGCGATTTTTGTCCGAGGCGAAAACGATCAAATAACCATCGGGAGGAAGATTCGTGGGCGGGAAAGTCCACATCGCCAGGTTCGCTGCGGAATCCGTGAGATGCCAGCCCGCAAGTCCAACCGGGATCGGCGAATCGTTGTGAATTTCGATCCAATCCGAACTATCGCCTTCTTCGTCTTTGAAAATGCCTCCGTTGTCCGCCATGAACTCGCTGATGACGACGCCCCGGACTTGGAGGGCAAATATCGCCACGACCAGGAACGCTAAGATGGAGGAACGCGCGGCCCGGGATTTTAATCCCGCCAAACGTGAGGGGAAAAACATTAGCCAGCGGACAGAGTCGACAAGATTAAAAATGGGCATAAGGAGAATGAAAGCATTGTGGCAGAAAATGGCTAAAAGGTAAGTAGGATTCTCCGTTTTATTTCAAGCGGCGGGTCGAAATGCGCTTGAGCGGTGAGGTCGCTCCCTGCTTCTCCTCAATGATCGATCATTCCCGCTCCGTGATTTTTAGACTCAAATTCCGCACCTGCATTTCAACGTCGAAAGTTCCCGGCAATTCCCAACCCATGTTCATGCCCCCAATGGAATAATCTCTCAACTCCTTCGAGTCCTTTAGAAAATTGCGGGCCC
>JBDSIW010000148.1:0-5445 GCA_039917795.1 Verrucomicrobiota bacterium
GCAAGTGACGCGGTCCGAAATGCGAAAACTCCTGTCGCCGGATGATGGAGAGCGCGCGCGGCTGGCCATGTTGAAATCCATTGAGACCGGCAAGGATTACGACATCGAGTAACGGATGGCGCGCGCCGGCGGAAGCCATGTCTGGGTGGCGGCGCGGGGACGTGCGTCCGCAAATTCTTGAAACCCTCACTCGAAATGTCGAGGCGTTTGCCGACCGAAAAATGGTGGCCACAATTCTTTTGATGGGCAGCGATGGCCTCCATTTGCACGCAGGAGCGGGAGCCAGCGCACCACGAGCCTGGAGCGACTTCATTGAAGGAATGGAGATCGGGGAAAATGCCGGTTCCTGTGGCACGGCGGCGTTTCGCCGCGAGCGCGTCATTGTCACCGACATCAGCACGGATCCGCTCTGGGCGGCCTTCAAAACGGAGGCGTTGAAGCATGGGTTCCGCGCCTGCTGGTCCACGCCGGTTAATTCTTCGGATGGTAAGGTGCTGGGGACTTTTGCCGTTTACTATTTTGAGCCGACCGCGCCGACTCCGCAGGAAATCCAGATTGTGGATATCGCGACTCGCACGGCGGCCATCGCGATTGAGCGCAAGCAATCCGAGCAGGCGTTGCGGGAATCCCAAACCAAACTGGAGCAGCACGCGAAAACGCTCGAACAAAGCGTGCTGGAAAGGACCGCGAAGCTACAGGAGACCATTGCCGAATTGGAATCCTTTTCCTACAGCATCTCCCACGATTTGCGCGCGCCGCTTCGAGCGATGCAGAGTTTCGCTTCCCTGCTGGGGGACGAATACGTCAATGAAATCGGAGAGGACGGCAAGGATTACATCCGGAGAATCGTGACATCCGCCGCGCGAATGGACCGGTTGATCCAGGACATCCTGATGTTCAGCCGTATTGCGCGGACAGACCTCAGGCTCCAGCCCGTGGATGTTGATGCACTGTTGCGCGGAATCCTGGAGTCGTATCCGCACTTCGATTCGTCAAAGGCCGACATCCAGATTTCCGGCACACTTCCAGTCGTCCTGGGCAACGAGGCCGCCTTGACCCAGTGCATTTCCAACCTGATTGGCAACGCGGTGAAATTTGTTCCCTTGGGAGTCAAGCCGGTCATTAACATCTGGGCCACCAGGGAGGGCCGCGTCCGCATATTTTTTGGCGACAACGGAATCGGGATACCAAGCTACGCGCATGTCCGGATTTTCGGAATCTTCCAGCAGTTGAACAGGACCTACGAAGGAACGGGAATCGGCCTCGCCATCGTGCGAAAAGCGGTCGAGCGGATGCAGGACAGCATCGGCTTGAAATCCCAGCCTGAGAATGGCAGCACCTTTTGGCTCGAATTGAATCCGGCAAAATTGTCTTAGGCCTGTCGCCGGAATCAAATTTTCACTCTGCACCCTGGGCCGACAACCCAGCCGCCATGGTGCGGATCAATTCGTCGAAATACTCCGGGACGTTCGGGCCGAAAAACGACATGGTCCGCGGCTCGTAACCATTCATGTGGTAATAGCGCGGGAGAATCACGTAGCCCACATAATCGCCGTTGAAACTGGTGATGACCGCGTGGCGATTGAGGCGATTGATTTGATCCTTGATGCCGAGCGCGAGTTCCCCGCTGAAATCGCATGGGGTGGAAATCCAGATCGTTTGATTCAATCGAAAAGCCTGGAGGTAACTATGACGCGGAACCGGCAACAATTTTGCCGCGAGCCAGGGACGCAGCCGGACGCTGTCCGTGATCCGCACGTTCAACGGAGGCATGGTCACTTCAAAACCGAGAAGTCCAAACTCAATGGAATTCGTCCATGAGATCCGGGCAAAACTATCGAGTGTTTTTTGCGCGAGCGCGCGTCCGATTTTCTCTGCGCCAGCGAAGCCTTTTTCGCTGGGAGCCGGGGAGGTGCTGCCGACTTCTCCTGCTAGAAAAACTGCGGTGCCGCCGGTTGCTTCCTCCATCGCGCGTTGCCAGCATCCCGGATAATCGGCGCTGAAATCCATCATGTTGCCGGAGAGAATTGTGGCATGGGCGGAATAGCTTCCCAACACGGCGAGGCGTCCATCCATTTGCTTGAGCAAAGCGTAACTGAATTCCGGATCCACTTTCCCCAGATCACCCACGAGCCTGTTTCTGACAAACTCCGGCGCTGAAAAGCTTCCTTGTCCGATGGAGGCGGGCTTCAAATCCGCGACGGCCTCTCGCACCGCAGTCACGATGCGGTCGGCAAACCACGTGCGCGCGCCGGGTTGAAATTTTCCAGCGAACTGTTCAGCCACGATCCCTTCGCCCCATCCTCCGATTCCGCAATGCGTGTGGGTCGCACTCAGATAAATTTGTTCGCGACGCAACCCCAGTTCCTGGCTCAGTCGGTGGACCGCGATAACGGTGACTTCCGGAGGAATAATCAAGGCGTCCGCGCCTACCATGATACCGAGACGTGTTCCGACCCGGAGTGCGACCGCCTTCACAAAAAGGTCATCGTGAACTCCCGTCGCGGAACGACCGTGCCGATTGCCATAGCCGGCCAGGGGCAGGTTGCGAAACTGTCCCTTCGTTGGATCATCCTGCGCGGCGTTGACCGTCGGCGTGAGTTTTGCGCGCCCGAAGCCGGCGGACAATTCTCCCCTGGCCATTGGATGGGTCGCGGCTTCCGCGCGCAGACGCCCCGTGGTTTCTGCGTAATACGGTTCGCGGAAATAGGGGCGATGATCCACGCTATCCAGGCAAACGACCAACAGGGTGGCCGTCGCCAAAGAAAGCCCGGCCAGACTGCGCAGAAGAATCCGGCGCCACTTCTTCATCGGTTATTCATGAACTTCAGCGCGGCCGCCACAGTCGGATCGTTTTCCTTGGTGATGTTCAACATTTCTGAGATATGGCTCTGCGCTGGAATAAAAACCAGTTCCACGGGCGTCCCGGCTTTTCGCAACGCGGCCGAGAAGTCCTTGGCCTGAGCGGGCAGGGAAAAATAATCCCACTGGCAATAGGTCACGAGAAAGGGCGGAGCCTGTTTCGATACGTGAGACAACGGCGACGCATTTTTTCGCGAAGCCGCGTCCTGTCCGAATGCGCTATCGAAGCTCTCTCCCTCGGTCAGGTCGTAAACGCCACTGAGCGCCAGCACGCCGCGAATATTTTTCGGGGAAAGTTGGTAGAGCGCAAGGTGATGTTCATCCAGGCTGAGCAACGCAGCGAGATGTCCTCCCGCTGAATGGCCGGCGACAAAAATCCGGTTGGTGTCGCCGCCGAATTCGGCAACGTGTTGCGCCGTCCAGGCAAAGGCGGCGGCGGCATCCTCGATTTGCGCCGGGTGCGGATGTCTGGGCGCAAGGCGATAGCTTGGGATGACGACGACAAATCCTTCCCTGGCAAACCGATTTCCAAAGGGTGGATATTGCGAGCGATCTCCTGTCTTCCACGCGCCGCCGTGAATGAAGAAGAGGACGGGCGAGTTGGTTTTTTCTTTCGGGCGATAAACATCCAGTTTGTGTTTGGCCGCCTCGTTCTCGGGGCCATCGCGATAACTGATGTCCGCATGTCTTTCCACGCCGGGAGAAATTTCCATCGACGGCATGAGCGAGGCCAATTCCAAAAGGTCCGGTGTGCGCAAGCGGACCGGGCTCGAATAAATCCAGGGATGCTCTATTCCGTCCACCAGGAGCGCGGCTTCAAGGCGGTAGGCGCCCGGATCTTTCGTTTCAAAAGTCAGGTTCGTTCCAGTGGTTTCCTGCACGAGCGTTGCTTCCCGGAACAGGCGCAACTTTGCCGGAAGCGGAGTAGCGGCGATGACTTTTGACTTCCCCAATGAGGGAACCGTGTCGCCCATGGTGAAGACGCCAAGGTTATTCATCGCCCCAAACATGAAGCCGGTCGGATCGCACAGCGCATCATCTGCCACGTAAAAATGTCTGTTGCTTAAGCCCTCGCGCGCGAGCGGCTCAGTCAAACCTTCCGCGAGGACATGCGTGACCCACGCGGTCGCATTCGATGAGTTGGTAGCGAAAGCCACCCCATGTTCTGCGAGAATTTCCTGCGCATTTGTTACGCCGGAAAATCGCAGCCCGCTGTCGGGAATTGGATCGCCGCTCTTGGTCCATCGCGGGAACCAAATAGAATTCGTGGAAAACCGGGCGCGGAAATCCTGGTAAAGTCCGTGGCGGGGCAGGGGTCGGCGTTCCTGCGCGAACCGGATTCGCGCTTTTTTTAGGGATTGAAGATCGTTCGTGCCCTTGTTTTCCGCGACACCTTCGTTCGCGGCAAAAATCAAAAGCGAGGCAAGAATTCCAAGAAAAAAAGTTGAGCGCATCCGGGCAATGGTTTGCCGGAAAGCTTAGGAGGGATCAATCCGGTGTCGAATCATTTTCACCGGAGGATTATCCGCTGGGGAGTTTTCGTCGTCTCGGATACACGATTGGAAAAATCTCTGCGGCGTTTTGACGCCTGCCTTCTTTATGGAAGTCCCGTGCCCGTTCCCGGCGTGCCTACGCTGGATGGAGCGGCTCCGCCGGCTGGAAACTCGTCGGCGGGCAAATTTTTTGGAGCGCTGCTGGAGCGACAACCCGTCATCAGGGCAATCAGACAGCAGGCGATTGCGAAAGGTGTTTTTAGAAAATTCATATTTGGGTCTCCTCAATCTTTATCGCTCGCACACGCAACGCGCCGCACGTTTCAACTTCCAACCGTCCTTCCGCTGAGCGGTCCGCGCTATGGGGAGATGCCCCGTTTTCCGGCTGATTGTTTTGCTGTCGGATCAGGGCCGGCTCACGCCTTTTCCGGGACGACAAATCCCTTGCGGTAATTTCGGGTGAGCAACTCGTTTGCTTTCGGGCTCCCGGTAAATCGTTCGGTCTTTGGATCCATTTTCAAAAATTCGCCCATCGTCGCTTTGTTGATGTTCAGGTCCACGTTGTTTTTCGTGAGGTGTTCGGCCATCCGATCAAACGTGGCCATCGCGTCCTTGTCGCCTTTGATCGATTCACGAATGGCGTCGGGCGAACTGAGCTTGCCAACGCGGTAGGAAATATTTCCAGTGTGACACAGCGCGCTCGACAAGTGCCCCTGCAAGATGTCCGCCTTCAAATCCTCGTGTTTCCGGCTACGTACTGCTTTGATGAAGCTGAGCTTGTGGTTCTCGCTGCCTTCAAAGGTTTTGATTTCCTTGCCGCTGTTGTCGAACGCCGTCGCCTTGGAATAGCTGGTGACCACGACGTAGCCATTTTCACATTCGGCCACGACGCCAATCTTCGCGCCCTTGTAGGTGTCCATGTCCTTGGCTCCCGTTTTCTCGGGCAATCCGCGCAACTCGAAAATCAGCGGCGCCTTTGCGTAATCGTGATAAATCAGCATGGTGTTGGGCGTTTCTCCGTCATCCACGTAACCCAGCCGTCCGCCCATAGTGAAGACGCGGGGCGATAGTTCCTGTTCGCCCAGAAACC
>JBDSIW010000149.1:0-5461 GCA_039917795.1 Verrucomicrobiota bacterium
TCCCGGTCGTGAGTTTTCTCGATCCATTCCAAAAAAATCGCGGTCGTCTTGTAGGCGTCCGTGTATTTTATTTTGTCGGGGTCCAGGCGCGGACGGCGCGCGTTGGGTTCAAAATGAACGATGCGGATGTAATCGGCCACACCCTCCACCAGCCAGCCCGGATTACGGCGACGACCATAATCCTGCGCCACGTGCGTCAATTCGTGTATAACCATCCCGAAATCGTCCGTGTGGTTTTTCACGTAGTTCGCCGAGATGTTGATCACGTCGCGGCTGGTCGAAGCCACGCCGTCCATGTCCTTCTCAAATTTTAACCGCACCAATTTCGGCGGAACAAATCCATCGCTCGGCAGGAGGTCGCAGATTTTCGGATACCACTCGACGCAAAGCTCGCCCGCATGTTGCGCCCATTGTTTTAGCTCCGGCACTTCGGAGCAATCCACCGTGATCCGCGCAAGTTCCTTCACCGCGACGCCCGACCAGATATTTTCATTGGTCGAGGAAGAATTGGCCAGCGGGCCTGATGAATTCTTCGCGCCCGCTTCCGCGGGGGTTTGAGCGGTCGAGGTGAACACGATCGCTGTGAAAAAAAACGCGCCCAAAAAAATCCCTTTTTTCATAAATGCTTTGCCTCAATTTCCCCGAGTTATGGAGTGACGATTCGATAGAAAGCCGCCTCGTTCGTCACGGAAAAAGTGGCGGAAGTATCGCTCGTTGGAGTCCCGACATTTTGCCAATCGGGGTTCGTAAGGTTGGTGGTCATCTGCACCTGATACGGAGAAACGCCGCCCGTCCACGACAATTGCAAAGTTCCATCAAGCAACGTCGCGCTCGCCGAAACCGGCAGAGCAATGACATTAATTTGCAGCGCGGCGGAAGTCGTCAAACCCGTGGAGTCAACCGCCCGGACTTGAAAAACATTCATTCCCGCATCGGACGAAGCGGGAATGCCGGACAGAGCGCCATTGTTGGCGACCGTCAACCAGCCAGGCCCCGTCAGCTTGGTGTAGGAAATTGCGTCGCCGTTCGGGTCGGTCGCGCTGCCGGATAAAGTCGAGGCGTAGGAACTGCCCACCGTTGCGTCGGGGCGGGAAATTGGATTGGAACCAAAAGCGGGCGCGGTGTTGGTACGGACCGAGTAGTGCGCCTGAACCTGCGCCGGGGACAGCGCGTAATTGTAAATGGCCACCTCATCAATCAAGCCATTGAACTGATTGTTGTAGGAACCGCTCGCGCCGGATTGCCGTGAGCCAATTGTCATCGGATTGGTGGAAGCCAGCAATCCGTAGTTGGTCGTAATTGTTCCGCTGGCGTTGGAAATTCCGTTCACATAAAGAGCGATGTAACCGTTCGCCTGGTTGCAAACCGCCACCAGATGTTGCCAGGTTCCATTCGGAACAATCGATCCGCTGGCCGACCGCGCGGTCCCGCTGGCGTCGCGCACAAAGAAACGGAACGCGTGATTGCCGCCGCCGGTGTCGAGGTCGAATTGCTCGCCTCCCGCGCCCGTGCCCTTGCTGATGATCCCGGCGTCGGTGGTTTGCGCCCCAGCCTTCACCCACGCCTCAGCGGTGAACGTGGCGTTGCCCAGCGTGGCGAAATCAATCGGGATATTTCCTGCGTAACTGTTGATGCTCGGGCCGAACATCACGGCGCGATCCGGGTCGGAGGCATTGTAGCCGGCGCGGTTCAGGCCAACGTTGTTGAACAACCCGTTTTTTCCGCCGACGTAATCATGCGCCAGGCTGCCGCTCGTTTCATTCAACCTCCAGAATGAGACGGCATTGTCCGTAATAATTCGTTCAGTGTAGGCATAGTTCGTGGCCCGCGGCGACACCGTGATGACAACGTCGCTGCTCGTGACCGCGCCGAATGCATTGCTGACCGTGATGGAATAAATCCCGGAATTGGAGGCCTGGAGATTGCCCAGGATATAATTGGAACTCGTCGTCGATGATATCGGCGTTCCTTGGAAATTATAAAAATAAGTCAATGGCGACGCTCCGGTGGCGCCAGCCGACAGGGCGAAACTTTTCCCGGCAAACAAGGAGATGCTTGTCGGCGCGGGCTGGCGAACAATGACCGGCTCGCGGAAAATCGTCAGCCTGCCGATCGAACTGGTCGAAGCACCAAAATCGTTGGTCACGACCACGAAATAACTTCCCGCACGGTTGGTCTGCAGAACCGGGGGCAAAATGAGTGAGGAATTCATTTCTCCATTCAACGCCGCGAAGGAACCTGCCGATCCGCTCGCGCTGAAAAACCATTGGTAGGATAGCGGTCCGGTCCCGATCGCCACCGTGGAAAAAGTGGCTCCCTGCGACGGAACCGTATTGGTCACGGAAACCGGCTGCACCACGATGGAGGCTTCGGGCGGCATGGGCGTGCCGCTGACCGCGAAGATGCCCGCAGTCTGGCCACCGCCTGTGCCCGGATTGGTGAACGAAATGGAAGCGATGGACTGATTGTAGCCGAGTGCCGCCAGGTTGATCGTGGTTTGATAAAGGTTGGGATTGTTCCAACCCGCATTGTCCGTGGAAAACGTCGGCTGGCCGATTCTCACCCGCCCAAATCCCTGGGAGCCGACGTTGGCGGTGGTGTTGTACCAATCCTGCGCGTTGAAATTGAGCACGGAACTTTTGGAGCCATTGGTGAACGTGATTTGCAGGGTGCCGGTCACGCCGCCGTTCGCCGAAGAAGCCAATACGGAGAGGGAACGATACGGCTGCGGAGACGTGAAACTCAGAGCGCCGAAACGCGCGTAAGGCGTGTTCAACATGAGCGCGTTCGTTCCGCCAAAAGGCCCGAGCTTGAACCGCGAACCATCCAAAAGGCTGTTGATAATTCCACTGGTGGGCAGCCCCTGATAGCCGCCCGTTCCCGTGACCTGGTCATTGCCGCACAAACCCGCCTGGTAAAACGACCACCCATTGGGAATGTCGAAACCGGTGGCGCCCGGCGACGCGGGCGTGGCGTTGTAAGGCGCGATCACCCCGGCGTTGAATCCATTCACGGAGATCGGCTGATTCACCGCCGAATTCAAAATCGAGACCACCACGCGCCGGTTCACTTCCGTCAACTCCGGACTATCCACGTTGCTGATCGTGACGAACAACTCGAATTGCACGGCGTAAGAACGGTTCGTCGCGAGCTTTTGGTAATCGAGCTGCGCGTTGTTGGCCACGCTGAGCACACCAGCATTATCCACCGAGAACGTGTTGTTGCTGTTTCCCGAGACAATCGTGTAGAGCAGTGAACTGTTCGTGTCCGTGGCGGGAATGGTTCCAACCACCGTGCCATTGGTGGAATGCTCCATTACTTCGAACCGGGTCGGCGCGCGCGCGCCTTCCACCGATCCAACGATGGAAAAATATCCGAGGCTGGCGTAATCGCTGAATCCATTCAGCAAAGGATTATTGCGACCCGCGCCCGTGACGCGAAACGTGTAGGTCCCTTGCGCAATGTTGGTTTCCAGTCCGGCGGAAACGGTGGTCCCCGGCTCGTTGCTCGCGATGATGGTGTCGGTCGCGTCGGCCAAAGTCACATTCACCGCAAGATTGGCCCAGTCATTCACCGGCAGGGCAAAGAGCGCGATTTTTCCGCCGGTGGTGGTGAATTGAAACGCGTCTGTGTCCGCCGTGCGCTCGATCACTCCTTCAGCGAAAACAGACGCGTCAGGATAGACCTCAAGGAAGCGTGATCCGGACAGCGTCGCGCCCGTGTCGTCGCTGCGATACGTCACGCCGTTGTTGGCTGTGACGATGACATTCAAATCGTCCTGGGCATTTCCCGCGTATTGATATTCGCCCTTGGACCAAGTCGCGACCGGTTTGTAATAACCCACGCCCATGATTGGCGCCCACCCGGTGTCGCCGGAACCTTGACCTGCGAAATACTCATTGTGATTCGTGGTGCCGCGGCTGGGAACATCCTGCGTGTCGTGTCCGAGACCCAAAGTGTGTCCTGGTTCGTGCGCGCCAACTTCCGCGCCGTCTTTTCCGGTCGTGTAAACCGACCAGCAAACCGTGTCATTGCCAAAATTCCATGAACCGATGTAGGCCACGCCTGCGGCCGTGATGGGCGTGTCGGTGAAACAACAACGCTGCCTCCCGGAAGCGGACGCCGCCTTGAACACATTGATGTCGGTCGTGACGTTGATGTTGAATCCCATGAAGTCTTCCGAAACGCGTTTCCACAAATCGCGAATCGTCACGTTATTCGCTGCGGCCGGCGGCAAATAACTGACGCCGCCCCACGTCGTGGTCGTGCCGCCAAAAAAGTCGAGGAGCAACACCGCCCTTGATCCCGGGTTGCTTTGAAGCGACACGATTCCCGCGCCATTCCGGTTCGTGTTGTAGGCTGGAACGTAAAGCGATTCGCCATCCGGACGCAACGGCGTGGCTTCCTGAACTTCATTAGTCGCGCCATCCACATGCACGGGTGGCGCCATGTTCAGGCAGACCACTTCGTCTAATTGCCGTTCCCATAACTCCGGCGCGCCATTCGCCCCCGTGGGTTCGACGCGATAAGCCGTTTTGCTGGCGGGAAATTCGATGATGCCCACGGCCTTCCCGGCCTTGCCCCCTTCCGGCGGCTTGAGGAAAAAGAACTTCCCGGCTTCCGGCTCGTTCAGTTCGCCGGAAAAATAAGTCAGTTCGCCCAATTCATTTTTTTGCACGATCCGAATGACGCCCGCCGCCTGGCGACCTTGCGTGAGTTCAAAACGAATTGGCGTCCCGTCGGCCGCGCCTTGGAATTGAGTGAGGAAACCCGCATCCCATTCCCGTTTCGATTTGCCCGGTGCCCGGAGCGCGCCGGCATACGGATTGGTTTTCAAATCAAATTCGCTGGCGGAGGTCGGGCGCTTCACTCCCGCCGCGCCGTTGTCTGCGGCGGGGCTCTTCAATTCACGCGCAGCGTTGCTTGAGGTAGGACGCGTCGTTCCGCGTGCGCCCTTGCTGGCAGGTTTCGCCTCAGCGCGCATGGATGGGCTCGCCCCTCCCACTTTGGATTCGTGAGGTCGAAAAAAAACGATCAAGGCGGAAGCGAGTGCGGTGAGGGCAGCGGCAAAGAAAGTGGTTCTCTTCACAAATTAATTATTGAATGTGGATTCGGAAAAATTTCTGCGAGGTCGAAATCGAAACAGTCGCCGGCGAAGTGGCGGTCACGTCCGTATAGGGACCCGCGACATCGTTCGCCTGCTGCAAAGTGCCGCGCGGCCAGCTGAGTTGGATCTGGCTCCCGCTAAACTGCACCCCGATGGCGGGCGGGAGGTAAACAATTACAGAAAAAGTCTGCGTCGCATTGAGGCTCGGGATGCCGCTGTCTGTTACGACCACGCTGATCGAATTGGTCGCGGGCGCGGCATTGGGCGTCCACGCGAAAACGCCGGTGGAGGGATGAATCGTCGCTCCGAAAGGAGCGCCCGCGCCCAGCGAATAAGTCAGCGATTGTGCAGGGA
>JBDSIW010000150.1:0-2873 GCA_039917795.1 Verrucomicrobiota bacterium
AAAGATCGTGTAGCCCATGGTCAGGCCAAAGCCGGGCAGCGGATTGTATTTTTTTTCGGACATCGGCGCGGGAGATTATCTTTTCAAGTCTTTTAGACGCAACTCCAGAGAATCATACGCAGCGGGCAAAGGCATGGCCGGAAGCGCAGTGATGACAAATCCTTTTCAAATTAGATTTCAAGCGGCGGCTTGAATGCACGCAGGCCGCCGCCCGCATCGTGGGACTCAATTGAAATTAGCGACTCGCTTGTTGAATTTTATCGAATTCGCCGCCATCGACAAAATGGGTTTTATTCGCCGCCGCCCATCCACCGAAGACTTCATCAATCGTGAAGAGACTCAGCTTGGGAAAATCTGCCGCATATTTTTGGGTGGCCGCCTCCAGGCGCGGACGATAATGATTCTTGGCGATAATCTCCTGGCCTTCCGGCGTGTAGAGGTATTCTAGGTACGCATTGGCCACCGCTTCCGTGCCGTGACGTTTGGCCACTTTATCCACCACGGCGACGGGCGGTTCCGCCAGAATGCTGACCGAGGGCGCAACCAATTCGTATTCCCCTTTCCCCAGTTCCTTGAGTGCGAGAATCGCTTCGTTTTCCCAACCGACCAGGACGTCGCCAATGCCGCGCTGGATGAACGTGGTCGTCGCGCCGCGCGCTCCGGTATCGAGCACCGGCACGTTCTTGTAGAACTTCTGCACGTACTCCTTCGCTTTCGCCTGGTCGCCATTGTTCTTTTTCAACGCGTGGCCCCAGGCCGCCAGATAAGTCCACCGCGCCGCGCCGGAGGTTTTTGGATTCGCCGGAATGATGGCGATACCAGGCTTCACCAGATCGTCCCAATCTTTGATTCCTTTGGGATTTCCTTTGCGCACGAGGAAAACAATGGTCGAGGTGTAGGGCGTGCTGTTGTTGGGCAAACGCTTTTGCCAGGCAGCAGGTAGGAGGCGCGCCTTCTCCGCGATGGCGTCGATGTCGTATCCCAGCGCGAGAGTGGCCACGTCCGCTTCCAATCCGTCGATCACCGAGCGCGCTTGTTTGCCGGAACCGCCATGCGATTGCTTGATCGTGAGCGTCTGGCCGGAAGTTTCCTTCCAATGTTTGGCGAAGGCGGCATTGAAATCCTGATACAACTCGCGCGTTGGATCATAGGAAACGTTAAGCAAAGTGAGCGGCTTTTTCTGCGCAAGGCCGGTGGAAGTCCACCCGAATGCCATCGACGCGACGAGCGAGAGAGAGAGAAATATTCTTTTCATTTCTAATGTATTTAAGGATAAATAACTAAATTGCACACGGGTTAGGAAGGCATGTTCTTCCTGCGCGGTGACAACGCCTTTCGCGCGGCTGCCTCCTTCGAATTCGGTTTGTTCGTAGTTCAAGTTAACCTTCACATTCTTGTTTAAATGCCAATTCAATCCGACTCCCACGATTTTGCCTCTTTCGCAGAAGCAGTCGTGACGTAAAGAGGGAAGGCGTCGTCATCAATGGAGAGCTGGCCGATTCGCGCCGTCAATTCCCACGCACCCCAGCCGCCGTTTTTCGGGTCAAACGGATTTCGGCGAGTGAGCCCTTTAAAGGAATTTTCGTCTCCTGTGAGAACATAAGAGGCCGAGACTTGCCAACCGGAGTTTTGTAATCGGGTCTCGGTGGAGGCTGCGCCCGCACTGCGCGTGACTTCCTGAGAGGAAATCGCATATTCGCCAAACAACCCGACCGGTCCCCAGTAATAAAAGCCTTGAGGCGAGATGCGCCAATGCTGGCCGTCGGCCAGCACATTGGCCGTGGCGGCGTTCGTCCCGGGTCCACTGCGATATGCAAAAAATCGTTGCTGGCCCGGCGTGGTGTAGGTCCGCAATTCCCCGGATTGCTCGCCAAGGGTTCCGGCAATACCCAACCCCAGTTTTTGCAGCGGTTCGATGTCCGTGTTTTTGAATGGGTGCGCAAAGAGGCGCGCGGCGACGTCTTTATCATCATCCGAAGCTTCCAGGTCGCCACTCCCGCCATCGGCCACGCCATTGAAAACGCCCACCGCGTAGTTCAAACTCCCCTTGAAGAATTCGCCATGCAGTTGGACACCCACATCGCGATTGGGCAGCAATTGAGTTGGGTAGCCGCGTTCCACAACCAAAAGGTTCGCACCAGACTGCAGGCGTTCCAGGCCGACGGGCTCCTTAAATTTTCCCGCCTGCACCTGCAACCACGGAAACTGCCGGTAATTCACATACGCGTCCTTCAGCAATGGATTGTTGCTCGCGGACGCAGTCAGGCCGGAAGCAAAATCGAGCATCAATCGATAATCAAAATTTTCAAACACTGTTCCCTCCAGAATCGGGCGGACGCGGCGCAGCAAAAACGTGTCATTCCCGGGCGTGTCTTCGTTGGCCAAAAATCGGGCGTGAGCCTGAACATACCCGCGAATTTTCAAGACGAAGTTAGTGTCAGCCGAGCTGAAGACGAATCCGCCCGCGCCAGCAGACGGCCGGGGCGCCGACTTCCTGGCCACATCACTGGCTTCGGTGTCGAGTTCCCCCTTTCGATCCAGAATTTTGAGCCGCTGGTCGAGTTGTTGAATTTGATCTTTCAAGAGTTTGATCTCTTCAGAGCTGTCTTCAGCTTCAACCGACGTTGCTGCCACTGCAATTAAGAGGAGTAATTTCCAGGATTTGAATTTCATCGAGCATTTTTTCCATGCGAAACCTCCTTTGTTGGGTCAATTCCACTCTGTTTATTGATTTAGTTTTTTTCCGCCAGTCGACTGGTGAGATTAATTTTGGGGAATCACGGTCGGGACTTCAGAACCGAGCCGGATTTTTTCGGTTTTCTCGATTTGAACCACTTTCGATTCGTGGACCACAATTTGCACCACGCCGAAAC
>JBDSIW010000151.1:0-3147 GCA_039917795.1 Verrucomicrobiota bacterium
CCGGTGGGAACGATCTTTGTCTTTTTCCACGCGGCCCGATGATGCCAGGAGAAAATCTGAGCAGGAACGATGAAGCAAGAGTTTGTCGTATCGCGACCGGCGCGCGGAATTTTCTCCGCTCAATTCGATCAATCCAGCCGGACGAATGTGAAAGTGCCAAACGGAACAACGACGCCGTTTTGAATGGCCGGATAATCCGTGAACTTCGTGATCACGCCACGCGGCGACGTAACAAAATTCGCTGACGTGTAGCTCGCGCCGCTGTCTGTCCCGGAATCCAAACCATAGAGCGTCACGACTTTGTTGGTAACCCATTCGCCGTTCTCGATCAGGTTCAAACCATCCACGCCGACAAACCAATCAGGACTGGGCGCGATCATGGTGACAAGCGTTACGAGAGAGAAATCGCGGCGCATCACGCCGGGAAAAGTGAGACTCACATTCCCCGGACTTGGGCTGACGCCGTTGCCGGACAATTGCATTTGCGCCGTGCCATTTGCAATGGCGGGAGAAATCTCATTCAACAAAGTCGTCTTGCCGCCAAGTTCTGCCATGACGCGAATCCCCTCGCTCGCGATCTCGCCTTCACGCCAAAAATGGACGTTGGAATTGTGCGTGCCTCCCACCAATCCTGAAAAATGTGATCCGCTCGGAAAATTCGTCGGATGCGTCGTCGGACTCCATGTAGCGTTGAAAACGACCTGATAGAGCGCGGTAAAATCGGAAACGACACGAAAGTAAGCCTCGGAGCCGCCAGGCGAAATGGTCGCCGAAAAATTGCTCGTGCTGCCGCCAACGTTGACCCAATTCTGGTCGAACCTGCTGCGCGATTGAATCTGGAATGAAGGCCGGCCATTGGTCCAGCTCAACCAAACCTGATTGTTGCTCACTGTGATGCTGGCGAGGCGCGGCGCGGAAACATCGGTCCCAAGCGTTGTTCCTGCGGACGCACCGAGGAGAACCAACATTAAAATTAATTTCGCGCTTTTCATATAACGATGAATGGTCGGGATCGTGAGTTAGTTCTCGAACTTACACCAATCCAGATTTTTTCCAAACACTGGAATGAGCTTTTCTCGAAACGGCTCATGCGGGCAACCCCACTGATCTGTCCTCGTAAGTTCCCGACGGGACAATTTGTAATTCGGAAGCCGGATTGCAAAACTCGACCCTCCCACGAACGACAACTCCGCTGGCGAACGCCATGTCGCCGGTCACTTTCAAAGATTCACACCCCAAAAGCGAGGGCGCGCCCTTTGCCACACGAGTTTCAAAATCCGCAAGAAGTTTGAAGTATTTCGAATCGAGTTCGACGAGCGGCGGTTGCCCGCGCCGTGTGGCGTCGAGCACGAGGCGAAAATCTTCGGTGACGCGGTAGGCATCGGACCGCAGCGTCAGCAAGTCCGCTGTCGTTTTGACCGGGGCAAAGCGACTCCGTGGAACGACCACCGCGCCAGACTTTTCAAAACATTCAATCGCCGCGCCCATCGCGCATTCGAGCTGCAAAACTTTGGGCGAATTGGCATCGCGCGGATCGACCGTCTTGGTGTTGGTGATGAGCGCCAGCGGCAACGCGCCACCGCGGCGAGTCATCTCCTCCTTCAAATGATCGAGGCGAATCCAGAGATTGTTCGTGTTGAAATAGCGATGACGCTCGACGTCTTGAAAGGCGGCCTCGTCCGTTTTTGGCACCTGGGCGGATTCGCGCAGGAGCAATCGCCCATCGCTGCGGCGTCGCGCGAGGTGCCCGCCTTTTCGATCCGCGCCCGTGCGGCCGGCCACTTCCATGAGAAATGACCAGCCGGAATGGGCGAAATAACTCAGAAGCTTTGCATCCACCGTGGCGCCCAGATTGTCAGCGTTGGAGACAAATAGAAATTTCACGCCGCGCGCCAAAAGTCCGTCGAGCAGGCCGCACCCGAGCAGCGACGGATAAAGATCGCCGTGACCCGGCGGGCACCATTCGAGTTCTGGATCAGCGGGCCAGGAAACCGGCTCGAGGGTTTGCGCGTCGAGCTTTGGCACTTTGCTCTGTAGAAAATCCAGTTCGCCATTCGAAGCCAGCTCTGGATATTTCTGCAGGTAACTCAAGGTGTCTTCCTGGGTGCTGAAGCTGTCCATGAGATAGAAAGCCAGCTTCGGCGCGCCCTGCGTGGAACGCAGATGCAGAATCTGGCGCGCGATAAAATCGAGGAATGTCTCTTCACCTTTCACGCGAATGAGCGACTTCACTCGATCCAGACCCATGCTGGTTCCGAGGCCGCCAGTGAGTTTGATCACCGCGAGTTGGTTGAGCAAATTGCCGCCCTGGCCAGACTGATTTGGAAGCGAATCGAAGTGGGGCAGATCCTGAACCGGATCGATCGACGACTCAGAGATCATGCCGGATTCGCCAGCGATGACTTTCTCGACCGAACCCAAAAAGGCGGTGATGGCGGGAGCGGCCACATTTCCCTCGCGCATTTTCTTTTCGATCTGTTCCGTGATCCTCGATTTGGTCATAGCGTTTAAATTCATGTTAAAGCGAACGGTGCGGACGGCGCTTCGCTTTAATAATGGCCGGATCAAGGCGATTGGCAATGACAGGGTGGCGAATGGCGGGCGACGAAATTTTCGCAGGTGTTTTTGCCGAGGCCGGGCGTTGCATGGGTTGTGCGCTCTGTTAGTTTCGCTCCGTTATGGCATTCGATTCTTATCGCGATTTTATTCTGACGCTGGAAAAAGCCGGGGAACTTATTCGCATTTCCGAGCCGCTCGCAACTGAGCTGGAGATCACGGAAATCGCCGACCGCGAGATGAAGAAGCCCGGTGGCGGAAAAGCGTTGTTGATTGAAAAGCCAACGGTCAATGGCGTGGTGTCACCCTTTCCGCTCGCGATCAACACGCTCGGTTCCCACAAACGGATGGCGATGAGCATGGGTGCGGAATCCGTGGATGCGGTCGCGGCAGAACTCGGCGCGCTCATGAAAGCCAAGCCGCCCACTTCCATGCGCGAGGCGATGAAGTTGCTTTCGCTCGCCATTGATCTGCGCCATGCCAAGCCGAAGCTTGTGAAGGACGGTCCGTGCAAGGAAGTCATTCATCGGGTTGAAGGTGGAGCAGCGAGAGTCGAGAGATGGCCCGTCGCGCCTGAGGTGAATGATCCCT
>JBDSIW010000152.1:0-6950 GCA_039917795.1 Verrucomicrobiota bacterium
CGGAAAGTCTCGTTGGACTTTTTGTCAAGCGCTCCGCGGAAATGGTGGTGGGACTTTTCGGGATTCTCAAGGCCGGGGGCGCTTATGTGCCGCTCGATCCCGCGTATCCCAAGGAACGGTTGGCGCACATGATTTCCGACGCAAAGATGCCTGTGATTGTGACGCAGGAGGCTCTGGCCGCGGCGCTGCCGGATTCGTCTGCAAAACTCCTGATGATCGAGCACGAATCGTCCAACAGCGCCGATTCTCAAAACCGGCTGGCGAAAGTAACCGGCGAAAATCTGGCTTACGTTATTTATACTTCGGGTTCCACCGGCAAACCGAAAGGCGTGCAGATCCCGCATCGCGCGGTGGTCAATCTGCTAGTTTCAATCGCTTTCACCACGAAGGTCAGCGCCAGCGACCATTTGCTGGCAGTTACCACTTTTTCGTTCGACATCGCGGCGTTGGAAATTTTCCTTCCGCTCATTCTGGGCGCAAAATTGACCATCGTCAGCCGCGAGACCACGACGGACGGGTTGCAACTCGCCGCGCTGATCAAAGAATCCAACGCCACCGTCATGCAGGCCACGCCCGCGACTTGGCGGTTGCTGATCGAGGGCGGCTGGAAAGGATCCCCAAGCCTCAAAATATTTTGCGGCGGCGAGGCGCTGACGCGAAAACTGGCCGACGACCTTTTGCCGCGCGCAAAAGAAGTGTGGAATCTCTACGGGCCGACCGAAACCACCATTTGGTCGGCGGCATGGAAAGTTGAAGCGGACAAGCCCATATCCATCGGGCGACCTCTGGCAAACACGCAGTTTTACATTCTCGACAAAAGTCTTCAGCCGGTGCCGGTTTGCGTGGCGGGAGAACTTTACCTTGGCGGCGACGGTTTGGCGCGCGGCTATTTCATCCGAACTGAACTAACTGCGGAAAAATTTCTGGCTAACCCGTTTGTGAAGGGGCAGCGGATTTTCAAGACGGGCGATCTCGCGCGCTATTGGCCGGACGGCACGGTCGAGTGCCTGGGTCGCAGTGATCACCAGGTAAAAATTCGCGGGTTTCGCATTGAGTTGGGCGATATCGAATCGGCGCTGCGCCAGGGCGATGGGATTAAGGAGGCACTAGTCATGGCGCGTGAGGATGTTCCGGGAGATAAACGGCTGGTCGCGTATCTCGCCACGAATGTCGAGACGGCGCCATCGGTGCCGGCGCTCCGGGATTTCCTGAAATCGAAGCTCCCGGAATACATGGTCCCGGGAATTTTTGTTTTCCTCGCCACTTTTCCGCTTACCCCGAGCGGGAAGATTGATCGCACGGCTCTTCCGGCACCCGACAGTGTTCGGCCCGAGTTGGGAAAACAATTTGTGCCGCCGGCCACGCCTTTGGAAATCGAGGTCGCACAGATTTGGAGCGAAGTCTTCCGCATTGATCAGGTCGGGCGCGACGATAACTTCTTTGAGCTGGGAGGTCATTCATTGCTGGCCATCCAGATCACGGCGCGGCTCCGGCAAAAGCTCGGCGTGGAATTGGCGCTCCCGAGTATTTTTAAATCTCCCACGGTCGGCCGCCTCGCTGAAACCATCCTTGAAAGCATGATTGAGAATTCCTCGGACGAAGATTCGACCCTCCAATGGTTGGATGAATTGTCCGAGGAAGACGCGAAAAAGCTTCTGGCTTCGTCGTAACGACTTTCGCCCAGCTTTGAGTTCGAAACTGCCACAAAATCAGAGGCCGAAACCTCTGGACGTCCCCTGCTATAAACACATTGGAGTTTTCCTTCCTCGGAAATCAGGGGCAACCCTTTGCCGGTGTGGGTCAAGTGCTGCCTTCTTTTCAGCAGTCTGCCGATACCTTTCGAGCTCCCGCCAGTATAAGATTCTTCCATGAGTAGTCGAATTTCGGCGGCGATTGGAGCGGCAATGGCGGTTTTTCTTTTCGTTGGCTCCAATGCTCTTGCGCAGAGCAGTTCGCTTGATCCCGCGTTCGATATCGGGACCGGTGCCCAGGGGGGATTTATTGAATCAATGGCCATTCAACCGGATGGGAAAATCCTGGTGTGCGGAAACTTTACTTCTTTTAACGGCCAGCCGAAGGGCAATATCGCCCGGCTCAATCCCGACGGAAGCGTTGACCCCACCTTTACTGCAAGTGTGAGCTATTGGGTCCGCTACATGGCGATCCAGCAGGACGGGAAAATCGTCATTGGCGGATATTTCAATTACGTCGAGGGCCAATCGCGAAACCTCCTCGCGCGGCTCAACCCGGATGGAAGCCTGGACAACACCTTTGATGTGGGGACCGGTTGTGTCGGCGGCATGGGCGTCGCGGTAGATGGAAAAACCAACGCCTTTGTCTTTGCCATTGCGGTTCAGCCCGACCAAAAAATTCTGGTGGGCGGAAATTTCACGAACTACAACGGAGTGCAACGCCGTGGCGTGGTCCGCTTGAACACCAATGGCGTGATCGACACGAATTTCTCCGGCAATGGCGTAAATAACTGGCTTCGTTCCATGCGCATTCAGGACAACGGCCAGATTATTCTCACCGGCTGGTTCACGGAATATAATAACCGCACCTACAACCGGATGGTGCGGGTGAATTCCGATGGCTCAGCCGACCCGACGTTTAACGCCTATTTTGGCGATTACACTTCGGCCTACACCTCAGCCGGGCTCGAGGGCGGGAAAATGATTGTCGGCGGGCACACCATCAACACGAATTCAGTTTTTCAACAGGAGGTAGTGCGGTTGAATGTGGATGGCACCTACGACACGAATTTTAACAATGGAGGACAAGGGGCAAATGACAAAATCGAAAGCGTGGCGATCCAGTCGGATGGCAAAATCGTCATCGGCGGATACCTAAGTTTATACAATGGCGTGGGCGTGCAGAATATTGCGCGCCTGAATGCGGATGGATCGCTGGATGCCAGCTTCACCGCATCCGTGAACAGCTGGATCTGGACGGTGCTGATTCAGAAGGATGGAAAGATTCTAATCTGCGGCGGCTTCACGGATGTGAACGGTGTTTCGCGAAACGGCATCGCCCGCTTCGCCTCCGCTTTCGCTGCACCCACCATGGTGTTGCTCGATTCGAAAATTGTTTCCAACCATTTCCAAACCTCGCTCCTCACGCAGAACGGTTTGAATTATTCGCTCCAATACAAAAATTCTGCGACGGGCGCGACTTGGACGACGTTGCCTTCCGTCATCGGGAATGGAGCGGTCAAAACTTTATTTGATCCGGCCGTGGCGACCACCAATCGCTTTTACCGGGTTGTCCAAAACTAATGAATATGAAAATGCGATTCACACTTTCGATCCTGTTCGCCGCCCTGTGCTTTCAAAATTTTTCGAGCGCGCAAACGGCCGTCGATACGAAATTCGATCCCGGCACCGGCGCGAATGCGTTCATCGAATCGACCGTCGTCCAGCCGGACGGAAGGATTCTGGTTTGCGGACTATTTACCTCGATCAATGGAGTCTCGCGGAACTACGTGGCCCGGTTGAAAGCAGACGGAAGTGTTGACCCGACCTTCACGGCCAGCCCGAATTATTGGGTCCGTTTCATGACGGTGCAGGGAGACGGGAAAATTCTGATCGGCGGTTTTTTTACCGGAGTTGATGGAGCCTCGCGCAACGGCGTGGCCCGTTTGAACAGCGACGGCAGTCTCGATCCGACGTTTAATCCGGGGACGGGTTTGACCGGCCGAATCGTGGACGCCGACCCCACCCAGCCTTTTCTGTTCGCGATCGCCAATCAGAAGGATGGGAAAATTATCATCGCGGGAAACTTCACAAATTATAACGGATCAGCCCGCAGCGGCATTGCCCGGCTGAATCACGACGGGTCGCTGGACACCTCCTTTGAAGTGGGCTCAGGCTTCAACAGTTGGGGCCGATCCATTCTCATTTTGCCGAATAATCAAATCATGGTCTCGGGTTGGTTTGAGAATTACGACAATAAAACCCACAACCGGATCGTGCGTCTGAATCCAGATGGCTCAGCCGATCCGGATTTCAATCCGTGGTTTGGCTATTCCACTTCGATCTATTCGATGGCGCGGCAGGGTGAAGGAAAAATAGTTGTGGGCGGCCACTCGGTGAATACCAATGCGCCATTTCGTCAGGAAATTGTGCGGTTGCTACCGGACGGTTCTTACGATCCAACTTTCAACGCGGGCGGCTCGGGCGCAAACGACAAAGTCGAAAGCGTCGTTCTCCAGCCCGACGGCAAGATTTTAATTGGTGGTTACTTCAGCGCCTACAATGACTCCGCGTTGCGCGGTTTCGCCCGGTTGAATTCCGATGGCAGCCTTGATTCTACATTGAGCGCAGGAGCGGACAACTGGATTTGGACCATCGCATTGCAAACCAACAAACAGATTTTAATCTGCGGAGCGTTTTCCACCATCAATGGACTTTCGCGAAATGGAATCGCCCGATTGAATCCCAATTCCGATGGCACGACGCCGACTCCCACTCCGACGCCTACGCCAACACCCACACCGACTCCAACGGCGGTGCCGGCTTCCAGCAATGTGTTTGAGATCGTGCTGCTGAACGGCGGGAATATCAGCAATACCGTCCACGTCGCGGCTTTCGGCGGTGCCACCAACACTGCCTGGCAAATGAAAGCGGTCGGGGACGTCAACAAAGATGGCCATCCGGATTTTATTTATCAGGATGCGAAGGGAAGAATCGCGGCCTCACTTCTGAATGGGACCTCGGTTCAAGAATTCAAGATCATCCGGCCTCGGCTTCTGCGCTGGGACATCGTGGGCGCGAGCGACCTGAATGGCGACACCCGAACGGATCTTTTCCTGCGCAACGCCAAGGGACGCATCGCGATCATGTATTTTACCAAGGCGAAATTCGGTGGTGCGACGCTCCTGCCGAATAAACTCGTTGTTCCAGCAGGCTGGCATTTCGTTGGCGTGAATGATTTTGATGGCGACGCGAAAGCGGATATTCTCTGGCAGGACTCGGAAGGACGACTCGTGGTGTGGCTCATGAATAGGAAAAAATATCTGCGCTCCATTTATTTGGACGAAGGGAAAACTCATTCTTCCGATCTGCGCGCGGTCGCAATTGGCGACGTCAATGGCGACCAGCAAACGGATATTTTATTCCAACACACCGATTCGAAGCTCGCCATCTGGACGCTCAATACGACGAATTTGGTCAGCACTTTGGAATTTAATCAATCGATCCAGTCGGGATCGAATGTCCGCGGCCTCGCCGATTTGAACAGCGACGGGCAAGCGGACCTGGTCCTGCAAGCCGCGCCGTAAAGTTTGTGGTCGGGCCTCGCAACTTCTTTGGGAGTTTTGCGAAATCTGCTTGTGCAGTTTCCTGCGGGAGCGTAGGAAACCAGCATGCCTAAAGAAAATCCTCCAAAAGAAATCTCCATTGGAATAAATCGCCGTCGGTTTATTTATTACTCCGCCATTGCCGCCGTCGCCAGCGGAATGGCGGGCTGCGCCACCTCCCGCGTGCGGGTCAAATCTGCCAATGAAAAACTCAATGTTGGGAGCATTGGTGTCGGGGGAAAAGGCTCGAGCGACCTGGACGGCGCCGCTGACGGACAAAATGTGGTGGCGCTCTGCGACGTTGACGAAAACACGTTGAACAAGGCAGCCAAGAAATATCCCAACGCGAAATTGTATCGCGATTACCGGAAAATGCTCGATGAGCAAAAGGATCTGGACGCGGTGACCGTTTCCACTCCGGACCACAATCATTTTCACGCGTCAATGATGGCAATCCAGCGAGGCAAACATGTTTACTGCCAGAAGCCGCTTACCCACTCGATCTGGGAGGCCCGTCAACTTTCCATCGCCTCGAAGAAACACAAAGTGGCCACGCAAATGGGGAACCAGGGCCACTCGCATTCCGGCAACCGTGAATTGTGCGAAATGATTTGGAGCGGCGCGATCGGCGAAATCCGCGAAGCGCATAGCTGGACGAATCGGCCCATCTGGCCCCAGGGAGTCAAGCGCCCCGACGGTCAGGATCCGATTCCCGCCAACCTGGATTGGGATTTGTGGATTGGACCGGCCGAGATGCGACCGTTCAAAGCCGACTGGCCCAGTGAAGGCGGTGGCAAGCGAGGCGGGGTTTATCATCCATTCGCCTGGCGCGGCTGGTGGGATTTCGGCTGCGGTGCGCTGGGCGACATGGGTTGTCATGTGCTGGACGGACCGAACTGGGCTTTGAAACTGGGCGCGCCCACTACGGTGGAGATTGTTGATTCCTCACCTTTGTTCGAGGAGAGCGCGCCCGCGTGGTCGATCCTGCGCTATGAATTTCCCGCGCGCGGTCCGTTGCCTCCCGTGACTCTCAAATGGTATGACGGCGGTAAAATGCCGGAACGGCCGGCGGAGATGGAAGGCAAGGCGTTGCCGGAAAGCGGGACGATTTTTGTCGGGAGCAAAGGCAAAATTTTGTCGGATACCTACGGCATGTCGTTGACTTTGCTGCCTGAATCGCAAATGAAGGATTACGTTAAGCCGCCCCAAATCATCCCGCGAATCCCGGACAACAACTCCTATTTCGATTGGATTCGCGCGGCCAAGGGTGGTCCTGCGGCCTGCTCGCGCTTCGAGGTGTCGGGCCCGTTCACTGAAATGGTTTTGCTCGGCAATCTTGCGTTGCGGGCCGGGAAGAAAATCGATTGGGACGCCAGAAAAATGGCGGTCAAAGGCGCTCCGGAAACGGCTCCATTTATCAAACACGTTTACCGTCGCGGCTGGGAAATTTGAAAACCAATTCGTTCTCGCAAGGCGGGGCGCGGTTCTTTATTCGCGTCCCGTCTTTTATAAACCCGTTTGATGCTCCCGCCCTCGAAACCGCTAAGTCTGTTGCCAGAAAACCGATCCATGAAGGTCCAGAGCGATCTTCCGTTCTTCCAATCTTCTCCGCCAAGGGTCGTCGCAACTCGAATCCTTCTCGGCATTTTTTTCC
>JBDSIW010000153.1:0-3307 GCA_039917795.1 Verrucomicrobiota bacterium
CAACGGTGAGGCCATGTTTCTCGCGAAGGTAATCCACGGTCGTGGCGTGTTCGATGAAAACGTCCGGCCAGCCGATGCGCACAACAGGAGTGGCGATCTTTTTGTCCGCCAGGGATTCCAGCACACAGCTGCCGTAACCGCCCATCAACGCGTGATCTTCCAGCGTGACCACGAGATCCGCTGCGCGGGAGAAAAATTCGGTGCAGGCTGCATCGATCGGTTTGGTGAAACGCGGGTTGATCACGGCGCAGTCGAATCCTTCTGCGGCGAGTTCGGCCGCCGCCTTCTTCGCCAGCGCCAGCATATTGCCCAGACCGAACAAGGCCACTTTCCTGCCATTGTTGTTTGAAAAATTTTGAATGACTTCCGCTTTGCCAACTTCGATGAGCTTCGGCTGATCTTTCACCGGCACGCCTTCCCCTGCTCCACGGGGATACCGGATGAATGTCGGATGATTGATGTGCGTGCAGGTGAACATCATGTCCTGAAGTTCATCTTCATTCGATGGGGCCATCGCGACGACATTCGGGAGGCAGCGCAAATAAGAAATGTCGAACAGTCCGTGATGAGTCGGGCCGTCGTTCGCCGAAAGGCCCGCGCGGTCCATGCAGAAAATCACCGGTAAATCCTGCAGGCAAACATCGTGATGAATGCAATCATACGCGCGCTGCAGGAACGTCGAGTAAATCGCCACGACCGGCCGGAATCCCATCGTCGCCATGCCCGCAGCGAAAATTACCCCGTGCTCCTCGGCAATCCCGACGTCGTAGTAACGATTCGGCATCGCCTTCTCCAAATATTTCAAGCCGGTGCCGGTGGGCATCGCAGCCGTGATTCCGACGATGGAATTGTCCTTTTGGCAGAGTTTCACCATCGCCTGGCCGAAGACGTCCTGATAATTGGGTGGCGTGCCCGGCTTCGCCGCTGGCGTGGCCCCAGTCTTCGCGTCATACGGCCCCAGCCCGTGAAATTTTTCCGGCTGACTCAGAGCGGCTTCAAATCCCTTCCCCTTCTTTGTCAAAACGTGAATGACGATTGGCGTCTCGCAGGTTTTGGCAAATTCCAGAACGCTGGTCAGCAACGGCAAATCGTGCCCGTCAATCGGCCCAAAATAGCGAATGCCTAGCTCCTCGAAAATCAAGCTGCTGCTCGCGCCGCCGCGTCCGTCGGAAAGATCCGTGTTGGGATTGGGTAGCAACGCCACATCTGAGAGCGCGCCCTTGAGAGCTTCCTCTGCTTTGTGTCCGAGCCGGATAGCGAGTTCCCCTTTCGTCCCCCACTTTTTCAACCAGCGCTCGAAGTCGCTATGCAAACGGTTGTAGCGCGGATTGGTGATGAGTTTGTTGAGATAATTCGAAATGGCCCCCACATTTTTCGCGATGCTCCACTCGTTGTCGTTAAGAATCCCGATGAAGCGTTTCGTCGTATGAGAGATGTTGTTCAGCGCTTCAAAGGAAATTCCGTTGGTCAATGCGGCGTCGCCGAAGATGCAGACGACATTTTCATCGGTGCCTTTTTGGTCGCGCGCGGCGCACATGCCGAGTGCCGCGGACAACGCCGTTCCCGCGTGGCCGGCTCCAAAACAGTCGTGTTCGCTCTCTGTGCGCAGCGCGAAACCATTCAAGCCATCCGTCGTGCGGATGGTGTGGAAACGGTCCTTCCGACCGGTCAAAAGTTTATGGACATAAACCTGATGGCTCACGTCCCACACAAATCTGTCGTGCGGCGTGGAGAATACTTTATGCAGCGCAATCGTCAATTCGACCACGCCGAGATTTGGCCCGAGGTGCCCGCCGTTGGTGGCCAGCTTGGTGATCAGTTCGTGGCGAACTTCCTCGGCCAGTTCCTGCAATTGCGGCATGGTCAATTTCTTGACGTGGGATGGATGATCAACCATTTCGAGATAACGGCTCATAGTTAGTGTTCAGTGTGGTGCGCAAATTCTTGGCGACAAAAGTTCTCCGGCCTATTCGGCGGATAATTTTTCCAGTTCGATGGGCCGAAGCGTCAATTCTCCGGAGGCTTGTTTCTCCAATTGTTCAATTTTCAATTCCGCCTCGGACAACTTGGTCTGGCAAACTTTCGCCAGCTTTGTTCCTTCTTCAAACCGCGCCAGCAAACTCTCCAGCGGCAGGTCATCGGCTTCCATCGTCTCGACGATTTCCTCGAGTTTTTTCAGCGCCTCTTCAAAAGGCATTTCCGGATGGCCGCCATTCCTGGCCGGTTTCGACATGGGCGCGAAATTAGAGGATTCTTTCAGTTGCGTCGAGTGCGTAATGCTCTCAGTGATGGCGAAAGAGCCGCGCGCGGTTTTGCAACAGGTACCAGACGATAAAAATATTCAGGCACAAGATGATGAACAACGTTACCGACACACCTTTCATCAATTCATAGATTTCTATCGGAATAAAAAAGCCTGATTCTCCAATCGCCAGCCAGCCAGCCCATCTCACCCGGAAAACGAGGCCGACGCCTTCCACGAGTGAAAACAGGCTGTAGAAAAATGTGCCGGACGCCAGCCAATAGAGATTGGAGGGAGTCACACTTTTCAACTGAACTGCCACGCGCGTAAAAAAGTTTCTTTCCGGATCCAGATGCAATGATGCGACCAGCCGATGGAAATCTTTCGGAAGGTCGTTGTCCGTCAGGCTGTAAGCCCCGAGCGCAAGGAGTAGCAAGATAATTCCTTTCACGAGCTTGATCGCGATAATGATGTAAAGGGTCGGGGCGCGTTGTTTGGTTGAATCCATCAGAAATTCTTCAGTGCGATTTGTTCAGGAGGTTATCGCAGGCTCGATTGGCAAAACAATCGCGTCGGAAACCTTATTGCGGGACGCTTCCAGCTTGATGTAATGCAAAACCACCGGCGCCAGAATCATTCCGGGAATGCCCATCAACTTTTCGCCCAGAACAATTCCGATCAACGTCAGCCACATCGGATTTTTGATCCGGTCACCAATGATCTTGCTGTTCAGGAAATATTCCATCTTGTGAATCACCACTAAAAAAACGAGCGAGATCAAAGCCATCCGGGGCGAGATCGTGAATCCAACGCCCACAATCAACGTGTTGCTTAGTATGTTTCCAACGATCGGCAACAGGCCGCAAAGAAAAGTGAGCACCACGATCACCATCACGTAGGGAAATCCATTCCAGACCAGGAAAATGCAGGTGAACGCCGTGTTGAAGATGGAAATGATGATTTGCGCGCCGATCACGGTGCAAAAGCTCTGGTAAAAATTGCGAAAGCGAATCACCAATTCCTGGACCACCGTCGAATAAATACTATTCTTCACCGCGCCCGGTT
>JBDSIW010000154.1:0-3665 GCA_039917795.1 Verrucomicrobiota bacterium
TTGCACCAGGAGGATGTTGGAAAAGTGATCGGCAAGCAAGGGATGACGATCAACGCCATTCGGGCCCTGCTGCTGGCTGGCAGCGCGAAAAAGGGAATGCGCTGCACAATCGAAATCATCGAGGACAGACCGGTTTAGGGACGGATGGAATTCAAGCGTAGCTTGTTTGGATTCCGCTAGAAATTTAAGGGCGAGCCAAAGTTGAAATTCAATCGAGCATGAAAATTGACGTGCTCACTTTGTTTCCCGAAATGTTCGTCGGGCCGTTGGATTTCAGCATGGTGAAGCGGGCGCGGGATTTGGGAATCTTGGATTTGCGGGTGGTGAATTTGCGGGATTACACCCACGACCGTCACAAAACGGTGGACGATAAACCATTTGGCGGCGGGCCGGGAATGCTCCTGAAACCGGAGCCGATCTTTGAAGCGGTAGAGAGTTTGACGAGCGAATCGATGCGGGTGGTAATGCTGACGCCGGCGGGGCGGAAGTTCGACCAACACACCGCGCGAGAATTGGCGGGGCAGAAGCATTTGATTTTTTTGTGCGGAGCTTACGAAGGGTTTGACGAGCGCATCCGCACATTGGCGCAAGATGAGATATCGATGGGCGATTTCGTCCTGACCAATGGGGCACTGCCCGCGATGGTCATGATCGATGCGATTACGCGTTTATTGCCCGGCGTGTTGGGCGATGAACAGAGCTCGCACGATGAATCGTTCAGTCATGGCACGCTGGAGTATCCGCATTACACGCGGCCGGCGGAATTCCGGGGGATGAAAGTTCCGGAGATTCTTTTATCCGGAAATCATGCGGAAATTGAGAAGTGGCGGCGTGAACAGGCCAGGTTGCGCACGCGTGAGCGTCGGCCGGATTTGTTGAATTAATCTGTGATGGCGTCGGCGACGGTCGAAGAATTAGAAATGAATTTAAAACGCGGCGAGTCGATATGCGCTGCGGCAGGAAAGAAATAAAATTTATGAACCAGGCAATACTTGATAAAATTGAATCGTCCCAATACCGCAAAGATGACGCGAAATACGCGGTCGGCGACTCCGTGCGCGTGCATACTAAAGTCGTTGAAGGCGACAAGGAACGGGTCCAGATTTTTTCTGGAATCGTCATTGGCAAACGCGGGCATGGCTTGAACGAGACTTTTACCGTCCGCCGAATCAGTTACGGCGAAGGCGTGGAACGTATATTCCCAAAACATTCTCCGCGTGTGGAAAAAATTGAAGTCGAACGCCGAGGAGATGTGCGCCGCGCCAAGCTGACTTACCTGCGCAAGCGCATTGGCAAAGGCGCCACGCTGGTCAAGGAGCGCGGCACCACTGCGGCAGAGCGGGAAGTGCAACTCGCCGACAAAAAGGCGGCAAAAGCCAAGGCTACCGCCGCCAAAGCCGAGGTTAAAACTGAACCGGCTCCGGTCACGGCGGCGGAATAACCGCATTGGGATTATTTTCAAAAGCGAGGCTTCCGGCCTCGCTTTTTTATGGGCGAAGTTTTAGGCGTGCGCGCGGCGATTCACGACCTTGTCCGTCAGAATCGCGTAGGCTGCGTTGACCGCCTTGGCCCGCTGCTCAGCCATCTGTTGCCAATCCTTGTTCAACGTGGCGAACCGATCCGGATGGCATTGCTTTATCTGCTTTCGATACGCGGCTTTTATCTCCGCCAACGAAGCGGAACGGGAGACGCCGAGGATTTTATGCGGAGCGGTGGGATTCTCTTCCACGATCGCAGCGGGCGGCGGTTTTGGCCGGTGGGACGATTTTCGTTCGGGATCAATCTTAAGTTTCACGCCGAGCACCCGGCTCAATTCCGCCCGCAGGTCGCTGGTCAAAGAAATTCCGCTCGGTTCGCTCTGGAGGAAAATCACCCCGGCAATATCGCGCAGTTGCGGAAACACTTTAATCGAATTGCATTCGGGCGCGCGCTGCGCAAGATCAGTGAACGAAACGCGCGAGCCCTTGTTCAGCACGATAATCAAAATCTTCGCGCAACTGCCGATATCCATGCGCAATAGAGTGATTGATTTGTAGAACATCGAAATCCCTGAGATGAACCATTGCGGCCCGGTGTAAAGGAGTTGATGGAACGGCCCATCCTCATCGCGCGGTCCAGACAAAAGGATATTTAGCGCGCGGCCCAACCCGGCATCCGAGACGTGGACTTTTGCGGTGCGGAATTTGGCGTTCCGAAGATATTCGACATTTCTTCGATAATGACTTTGAAAAAGCCAGAGCAGAAACGCTGCGCAAAAGAAACCGCAAAACCAGGCAGAATTTTCGAAATTGGTATCAAAAGCAGATTTGCCGAACTCCGAAAGTCCGGCGAACAGAATCAATCCAACCAGATAAATCACGGCAGCGGTGACCGAAAGATAAATCAGGCTTGCCACCAGGCAGATCGCACCGACCGGAAGATTTACTATCGCTTCGCTCAACGTCTGCCGGGTCAACCATCTCTCTATGGCGGCAGTATTCATCGGCCGGGTTCGTTAAATTTTCACGGTGCGGAAAATATTTTTTAAGGAAGCGCTTTTTCCACCGGATAAAGTGAGTTTGTTTTCGGAGACGTTGCCTGACTCAACGCAAACCATGTGCAGATATTCTTCGTCGCCAAAGTCGGCCATCGCTTTTGCTTTCGCAATCCACGGATTCCACAGCACGGTGGAATCTGACCCATCCTTTTCGATGATGATTTTGCGCTGAAGTTTTGGGTCAATGATTTCGACAGTGCTGGTGGTACTGACGTAAACGCGGTCGGTTTCCCCCGAGATTTTTATTAAATCGTTTGCTTCAGTTTTTCGGGCGAATCCATCCACCTTGTCGAGAAACTCTCCCCCTTTCAAACCCGCGACCGAAATGGAACTGATGTCGCCAACTGTAAAATAAGTGTGCAGGCAATTCTCGAACGACAAATTTTCACCGGAGCAATTGGAAATTTTCAATTCGAGGGAAAGTGTTTCGCCAACCGTGACCCAATACTCCGCGGTGAATTTAGGAAGGTCACCCGCTTCAGGAGATTCGGGCAGAACCAAAACCAACGTGATGTTGTCATTGTCCGACAAAACCTCCTTGAGTTCCCAGGCCCGGTTGCGCGCAAAACCGTGCATTGGTTTCCCTTCCTTCGCTCCAAACCACGGAAAAATGATCGGCACTCCGCCGCGAATTGCAGAGCCCTCCTCGAATTTGCTGTGCTCGCTCAGGAACAAAAGCGGCGGTTCGCCCTGACGTTGAAAGTGCGTGACGTGCGCGCCCTGAAAATAAATTTCCGCTTCGCTCGTCGCGGAGTGAAGATTGATTTTTGGAAGGCCACCTTTGCCCTTGCTGAAAATGACGCGACTGGAATTTGCCATGATGAACGTTTTGGTTGGTTGTTTCCCGCGAACATAGCCACGCCAAAGTCGGTTGCGAACTTTTTCTGTTCAATCGCGGCAAAACTCCCTAGCGTTCGCCCCACTTATGGCGAAATCACCTTCATATAAATTTTGTTTTGGCCCCTGGAATATCAGCGAGGGCTCCGATCCTTACGGCCCGACCACCCGGCCCGCTCAGATTTTCGACTGGAAACTTTCGCAGCTCAAAAAGCTCGGGTTCGACGCCATGATGTTCCACGACGACGACGCTGTGCCGGATATCGACAGCAAATCGGACGCGCAAATTTTC
>JBDSIW010000155.1:0-7206 GCA_039917795.1 Verrucomicrobiota bacterium
GGTTGCACGCGGGACGAATTGATCGGCGCGCCGTTCAAGGATTATTTCACCGATCCCGACCGGGCCGAGGCGGGAATAAAACTGGTCCTCAGCGAAGGCAAGGTGAGCAATTACGAACTCACCGCGCGCGCGCGCGACGGCAAGGAAACCGTCGTCTCATACAATGCGGCGACCTTTCATGATCGCGACCGGAAATTGAAAGGCGTATTCGCAGCGGCCCGCGACGTGACGGAGCGCAAACTTTTCGTCCAGACTCTCCAGGAAAAGAATGTGGAGCTCGAGGCGGCGAACGTCGCCAAGCGCGAATTTCTCGCCACCATGAGTCACGAGATCCGCACGCCGATGAATGGCATTCTCGGCATGACGGAGTTGACGCTCAATACCGAGCTCACCCCGTCGCAGCGCGATTATCTCGAGGTGGTGAAAAATTCCGCCGAATCATTGCTCACGCTGCTCAACGACCTGCTCGATTTTTCCAAGATCGAGGCGGGCAAACTTGAGCTGGAAAATATTTCATTCGACCTTCGCGACACGCTCGGCGACACGATGCAGACCCTCGCCACGCGCGCGAGCGAGAAAGGGTTGGAACTGGCGCTTCATATCCGCCCGGACGTGCCCGATGCGCTGGTTGGCGACCCGCATCGCCTCCGTCAAATTTTGGTGAACCTCGTCGGCAACGCGCTCAAATTCACAGAGCGCGGTGAGATCGCGGTGCATGTCGAAAATGGCGGCGTGACGGATGGCCAAGCGCTGGTTCGCTTTGCCGTCGTCGATACGGGAATTGGCATCGCGGCTGGGGCGCACAAAAGCATTTTCTCCGCGTTTGAACAAGCCGATGCCTCGACTACGCGGCGTTACGGCGGCACGGGTCTCGGCCTCGCCATCACGAGCCAGATCGTTCAACTGATGGGCGGAAAAATTGAAGTCGAGAGCGAGTTGGGTCGGGGGAGCAAATTTTCCTTTGCCGCGATTTTTGGCGTCCAGACGGAAAGTCGCGGCTTGGATCAACTCCCCGAACTTAAGAATCTGCGCGTCCTGGCCGTGGACGATCACGAAATCAATCGCATGATTTTGCGCGAGCTGTTCACGAGCTGGCGAATGGATGTAGTCGTGGCGGAAAATGCCCGCTCTGCTCTCGTGGAACTGACCGCCGCGCAACGCGCCGGCCAGCCTTTCGCACTCGTGATCACTGACCTCATGATGCCGGATATGGACGGGTTTGGCCTGGTCGAACAAATCAGGCGCGATCCTGCTCTGCGCGATATCCGGATCATCCTACTGACCTCGGCCGGACGGCGGGAAGATGCGCAACGCTGCCGGGCGCTTGGGGTGGCCGCGCAACTCGACAAGCCGGTGAAACACTCCCTCTTGCTCGACACAATTCTCGGAACCCTCGGTGGCCATCGTCGCAAAGCGTCCGCAGCGTCCGCGGCAATTCCGCGACAGCGTCCGCTGCAGGTTTTGCTCGCGGAAGACAACGTGGTGAACCAGCGCGTGGCCACGGCGAATCTGGAAGCCTGGGGCCATACCGTGACCATCGCCAACGATGGCCAGGCTGCGGTTGAGGCGGTCGCGGCGGGAAATTTTGATCTTATTTTGATGGACTCCCAGATGCCGCGCATGGGCGGCTTCGAAGCGACGGCGGCGATCCGCCAGCGCGAGAAGGAGACGGGCGGGCATGTGCCGATCGTCGCGATGACCGCAAACGTGATGAAAGGCTTTCGGGAGGAATGCTTCGCCGCCGGGATGGACGGATATGTCGCCAAGCCGGTTCGGCTCGAAGAATTGGTTTCCGCGATGGTGGCGGCGGTGCCGGACTTGTTGCTCGAAGCTCTTGTGACGGAGAGAACGGACGATAACGAATTGAAGGTGGCGAAGAGTTCCGCTCCATCTTCCATCCTCCAACCTCCGATCTCTCCCGTGAGTCCGGCGAGTCAGGCATTCGACCGGGCGGCATTGATCACCGCAGCGGGGGGAGATCGAATGCTCGCGCGTGAAATGATTCAACTCTGCTGCGAAATGGATGGACCGCGGCTTCGTCGTGAACTTGCCGGCGCAGTGGAGCAGGGGGATCTTGGCGAAATGGAGCGCGCCGCTCACGGCATCAAGGGATTGGTGGGCGAATTCCATGCTTCGGCGGCCTATCATCTCTCGCGCGCTCTTGAGGAATCGGCGCGAGAAGGACGCAGCGAGATGGTGAAAGAGCAGGCGTCTGAATTGGAAACCGAGCTTGATCACTTGATTACGGCGCTTCAAATTTTTCTTGGTGAACTGAATGAAACGGACGCGACCGGGGGATCTCCCGGGGGAACGAGCCTTTCTTCCTCCGACGAAAAATCTTCCGCATGAACTTTTCATATAAAGGTCGGATTTTAATTGGCGAAGACTTGCGCGTGATTGCGCTGAAAATGTCGCAGGCGCTGGAAAAAGCCGGCTACACCGTGGAAGTCGCGGCGGACGGCGAGGCATGCCTGCGCAAGGCGCTCGAGACTTTGCCCGACCTGGTCATGCTCGACATCATGATGCCGAAGATTCACGGCGTTGACGTGCTGAAGGCGTTGCGGGCCGACCCGCGGACTCGCGAGCTTGGCGTGATGGTTTGCAGCGCAAAGGATTTCAAGACGGAGCGAGACGAGGCGACGCGGCTGGGCGCGCTGGAATTTTTGATCAAGCCGATTTCGCCCGCTTTGCTGGTGGAAAAAGTGGATGGTTTTTTTGGGCGTCGCAGCACCGCCCCGGCCCCGAGCGTTTCCTCGGTGGCCAAGTCCGGCCAGGAAGTTTACCAGTCCCGGCTCGATGCAAAGCGCACGCACCTCACCCTCTGGGGGACGCGCGGCTCCACTCCAACTGTCGGCGGTCGCTTCCAACGCCACGGCGGCAACACTTCGTGCTTGTCGTTCACGTCGGGCGAGGAGGTATTTATTTTTGATGCGGGCAGCGGCATTCGCGATCTGGGCACCCAACTCATGGCTGGCCAGACGCGCAAAGTTCATCTGTTTATCACGCATCCGCATTGGGACCACATCCAGGGTTTCCCGTTTTTTGCTCCCGCCTATGTCCCGGGTTTCGACATCACGGTTTATGGCGCCAAAGGTTTTGGTAAGGATATGGAATCGATCTTTCGCGGGCAATTGGACCGTGATTATTTCCCGGTGCAACTCGACGACATGAAATCGAACCTCCAATTCCGCCACCTGCCGGAGGGCGCGGTGGAAATCGGCGACGCGCGCATCATGTGGGAATTTGCGCAACACCCGGGCGCCACCGTTGGCTACAAGATTGCCTTTCCGCAGCGCACGATCGCGTGGGTGCCGGATAACGAATTTCTCCAGGGTTACGTCGGTTCGCCCAACCTGACACGGGATCATCCGCTGGTTGCGTCCTACGAAAAAATGATCCGTTTCCTTTCCGACGTCGATTTGGTGATCCACGAGGCCCAGTATCTGCCGGAGGAATACACCACGAAAATCGGTTGGGGTCATTCCTCAGTTTCCAACGCGAGCCTGTTAATGAAATTGGCAGGCGTGCGCCGCTGGATCGTGACGCATCACGACCCGGGCCACGACGACGTTTTCCTCGAGTCCAAGCTAAACGTCACGCGGCAGATTCTTGAAGAGATCGGGCAGATGATTCAGGTCTCCCACGGTTACGATGGGATGATGGAATATTTTTGAAAATGGGATCACAGACACGACGGCGTACCGAGTTTCAAAGGTTCAATCCACTTCCGTTCATTTCCTTTTCACATCCAGGCAAACGAGATCGCCCTTGGCGTTGCGGCAATAAATCCGGCCATTCGCCAGCACTGGAGTCGTCCAGTTTCTTCCGCCGAGAACCTGGGCGCGGGAAATTGGCTTGAAGGCAGTTGCATTTGCTTCCGCCACGAACAATTCCCCTTTGTCCGCGAGGACAATCAGCTTTCCATCCGCGGCCATCAACGCGCCCGCGCCCAACTGGTCCTGCGACCATTTGATCTCGCCGGTTTTGAAATCCAGGCAATTGAGGTCCGCTTTCGGGCCGGTGTTGCCATCGAACCCGTATAAAAATCCGTCGAGGTAAATGCTGCTGTTCACGTGGTTTTTCAGGTTTTTATTTTCCCAAAGCAACGCCGCTTTTCCGCCTTTGATTTGCAGCAACGCACAGCCGTGATCGTAGCCGGCGGTGATGAATACCTTGTCGCTCACGACGATCGGGTCCGCCGCGTTGACGTCGTAACTGGTTTCCCATTCGTGTTCCCAAACTTTTTTCCCGCTGTCCGTTGCCACTGCGAAAATTGACTTTGCGCCGAATAAGACCGCGCAATGTTGCCCGCCGAAATCCGCCGGGACTGCGGAGGAATAGCCCGACATCCCTTTGCCGCTGCTCCAGGCAATTTTGCCGGTGGCCTTATCGAGCGCAGTTCCGGCCGGGCCGACGTTGACAATGAGAAGATTTTTTTCCACCAGCGGCGAACTGGCAAATCCCCAGGTCGGAATTTGCGCGCCGAGTTCGCGGGCGAGATTTTTCGTCCAGATGACTTTCCCGTCGTCGGCGTTCAGGCAGAACACATCCCCCTTCCGGCTCATGCCGAAAACGGTCTTGCCATCGATGGTCGGAGTGATGCTCGGTCCCCCCTCGTAATATTTTGCGTCGAGCGGGCTGGCGTAGGAATGTTTCCAGATTTTTTCTCCAGTCTCGGCATTGAAACAAAAAACCTGATCCATGTTGTTCTCGTTCCCCATCGTGTAAACCCGCCCTTCGCTTACGGAGATCGAGGAAAAACCAGTGCCGACGCGCGCTTTCCAGAGTTGCTTTGGACCCTCAGCGGGCCATTTGGCCAGCCAGCCTTTCTCCGCAGAGATTCCATTAAAGGCCGGCCCGCGCCAATGGGGCCAATCCTCCGCCAGGACGCAGCATTGCAACGACATTCCACAAAGAAAAAGGGAGGTGAAAATTTTCGACCGATTCATGCGCGCACGTTTGCAGCAAAGATCAGCGCTGTCAATTTGCGGGGTCGTCCTTTCCATCGGAAAAAACGGGAAAAACTTTGTTTATGGGCCGGTGTTCTGTTACCAAGCAGAGTTCTTGAAAATGTTTTTGCCACCTTTAATTGGGCGCACCCTCGTGCGATGCCTCGCGGCGGTTGGTTTCTTCCTGATGCTGGCTGCGTCGCACGCCACGGTGGTCACGAATTTCAATCAGCCCGGCCTCCTCGCCGCGCTGTCCGGCGGCAGCCCCGTGACCTTCAGCACCAATGGCACAATCATTCTGACCAACACACTACAGATCACCACCAACACCACGATTGATGGAGAAGGGCATACGATCACGCTGAGCGGGAGCAACTCGGTCCGCATTTTCTTTGTGACTAACCGCGCAGTCCTGACGCTTCTGAATCTCACGATCGCAAACGGGAAAAGCTCGAATGGCGCGGGAATCTTCAATGCCGGCGCGACCATCAATATTTCAAACTGCATGCTCTCCGCCAATCTGGCCGTCGGGGATCCCGCGAAAGTGGGCAAGGATGCCACTTCGAGCGGGGGCGACGGAGGTGCGGCAGGCGCAGGATCAATTGGCAAGGGAGGCGGAATTTATAATCAGGGCGGACTTGTGACGATCAACCACTCCACACTTTTGGGAAATGCGGCCGCGGGAAGCAATGGCGGCGCGGGTGGCGATGGTGCCAACGGCTCGCAGTTCGGCGGCAATGGCGGTCGCGGTGGCAGCGGTGCGGCGGCCTTCGGCGGCGGGATTTATAATTTGGGAACCGTCATCATCACGAATAGCACTTTTCAATTGAATTTTGCCGCCGCCGGCGACGGTGGCACGGGCGGCAATGGCGGCAGCGGGTCTTTCCCTGGCATTCCCGGAGACGGTGGCAAAGGCGCGGGCGGTTATGGCGGCGGGGTTTATAACCTTGGCAATTTGACGGTCAACAATTCCACTTTCGTGACGAACATCACTTCAGGCGGCGACACCGCCCACGCGGGCGCGGGCTCGTCCGACAACGGTGACAACGGGGGAGTGGGATTTGGCGGCGGCATTTACAATCTCGGTTCCGCGGAATTACGCAACAGCACATTCACCGAGAATGTTTCCCGTGGAGGCAAGGGCGGCGATGTTTACAGCGGGTATTTTCTGGTCGGAGGAAACGGCGGAAATGCAGGTGGCGGCGCCATTTTCAATTCCAACGCGGTCAATTTGGTGAATTGCACTCTGGCCACCAACACTGCGGCGGGAGGAACCAATGGCGTCAGCGCGTATCCCGGGAACAACGGCTCGAAAGGCCAAAGCCTGGGTGGGGGCATTTATCGAATCAGCGGAGAAGTTTTCCTCCAGAACACGATTTTGGCGAAGGGATTTTCTGGGGCGAACTGTTCGGGACTCATCACCGATGGCGGATACAATCTCAGTTCCGATGCGAGTTGTAATTTCACCTCAGCATTCGGGAGCAGGAACAATATCAATCCGCGGCTTGGCTCCCTCGCCAACAATGGGGGTGTGAATTTTACGATGGCGCTTTTGACCAATAGTCCAGCGATTGATGCGGGCGACCCATCCATCTGCGGCGGGATCGATCAACGCGGAATCGCGCGCCCGCAAGGTTTTGGCTGCGACATTGGTGCCTTCGAGTACGTGACGCGCTACAGTATCAGCGGACGCATCACGGAAGGAACGAATGGGCTTTCCGGCATCACCGTGACCGTTGGAACCAACACGACCGTTTCGCAGACAAATGGGACTTTTATTTTTTCCGTCCTTTCCACCGGGAGCTACAACATCTCGCCCTTGCCAGTTGCGGGCGGTTTCACTCCTTCGAACCTGGTCGTTTTCGTCGGAACAAATGCCTCCTTTCCAATCATTGGAATCAACGCGACGAATGTGAATTTCGCGGCCAACCCGGTGACGCTCGCCTCTTCTGACACCCAAGTGAGCAGCAACGGAGTTTTTCAACTGCAAGCGGCGGGAGTGCCGGGAAAAATCTATAAATTTCAGACCTCAACAAACCTGGCAACCTGGATCACGCTTTCTACGAATACGGCAGCGTCCGATGGCGCTTTGCTGCTCACGGATACCAACGCGGCGAAGGTGCCGAAGCGATTCTTCCGGGTCATCGCCACCTCTCAAACTTCTCCGCCCAGCCCGCCGCCATTGCCTTAGCGGCTGAACGGATCGCGGGTCGTTACTGTTGAAAAAAATCGCGGTTTTACTGCACAACCAACTCTT
>JBDSIW010000156.1:0-7794 GCA_039917795.1 Verrucomicrobiota bacterium
AGATTCGTCCCGAATGATCTTCGGCGACTGGTTTTGAAATGAATTATCCGCCGCAGCGATTAAACCTTCCAATGCTCGCCGGCGTTCCTCCAATGGGATCGAGCGAAAATCTTGGCCATCGTGTTCCAGGAGATCATAAGCCACAAACGCAATGGGAAACTCAATGCGAGTGCGTTGTGAGACTTGTTTGCGCCCAAGACGGCGCTGCAAACGGGCGAAGGGCAGGGGTTGTTCGCCTTGCCACGCTAAGATTTCTCCATCGAGCACAGTTCCATCGGGAAGAAAATCCCCCGCCTCGACCAGTTCGGGAAAGGTGTCCGTGACCATCTCGTCGCCGCGGGACCAGACCAGCGTCTCGCCTCCGCGACGGATCAATTGCGCGCGGATGCCATCCCACTTCCATTCAACCAGCCAGTCGGTAATCGGGCCGAGTTTGTCGAGGCTCTCTCCTTTCTTGATTCGTATTTCGATGGGGGACGCGAGAAAGAAAGGATACGGACGGGCGACTTCCGGCCCGCCGGTTTCAACACTCATGAGCCGTCCGAAATCATCGGGCGTCGGTTTCCATGCGCCCATGACGCGGTGGGCCATCACTGCTGGATCGATATTCGCGACTTGAGCCAGCGCGCGAATCACCAGCGTCCGCGCCACGCCGATCCGGAAATTTCCCGTGATCAATTTGTTCCAGACCAATCGCTCGTTCGCACTGAATTCGCGCCAGGTTTGCACCAATAAATTCCGGCGCGCGACCTCAGGCAATTTTTTTAACGGCAAGAGTCTTTGCTCAACCATTTCCGAGAGCGATAGCGAAGAGCCCGCCCCGGAATCTCCGAAGAGAAGCGCAATCGTTTCCGCCGTGTCACCAACCGCGTCGTGGCATTCTTCAATCAGCCAGAGCGGCAGATTTGTTTCCGCCGCCGTCCACTCCCAGAGACTTTTTGTGGGGACAGCGCGGGGCAGAGTGCGTCCGCAGAGGAATCGCAATGCCCAAGCGGCGTCAATGGGCGGGGTTTCGCGGAAATAGGTTTCCAGCGCTGCGACTTTTTCGTTGGTCCGCGTCGTTTGATCAAGTTCGCAATAAAGTTTCGTGAACCGTTTCATTCAATGAGTCGCACGGTAGAGCATCGGTCCGTGCGCGCCGCTGGGACCGAAATCAAAGACGGCGCGCGCAGAGCGACTCGTCCTACTCAATTTTTTCGGCCTCGTCTTCATTCTCCCTTTCAAAATGCGTTTTGATCGCGTCGGCTTCCTTACCTTTTTCGCGCAACCATTGGACGAGCGGACCGGTGTAACCGTGCGTCGCCCAAATTCGTTCAGCGCCCGTGGCCTCAATGCTCGCGAGCAGACCCTTCCAATCTGCGTGATCAGAAAGAACAAAACCTCGATCGAGAGAACGGCGTCGGCGCGGGCCGCGCACTTGCATCCAGCCCGAGGCAAACGCCGTGGAGACATCGCCGAATTTCCTGAGCCAGGGCGAGTTGTCAGCCGAGCCGGGCGCGATGACCAGGGCTTTGCCGCGCGACGATTTGATTTTCTCCGCGTCGGCGTGCTCGACCGCGGGAAATTTCACGCCCTCCATTTCGTAGGCCTCAACAAACTTCTTCACCGCGCCGTGCAGAAAAATCGGACCAATCGCGCCATCCAAACCGGACAAGACGCGCTGGGATTTGCCAAGCGAATACGAAAAAAGCACGCTGGTTCGCTCCTTTAATTGGTTCTCGCGCCACCAGTTGTTGATTCCGGAGAAGATTTCGCTTTGCGGGCGCCATCGATAAATGGGGAGCGCGAAGGTGGATTCGGTCACGAACGTGTGGCAAGGCACCGGTTCAAACGCGCCGGAAATTCCGTCGTTCTCCGTTTTATAGTCGCCGCTGACCACCCAGATTTCTCCGCCGTGTTCGAGACGAATCTGGCCGGAACCAAGGATGTGGCCGGCGGGATGAAAGGAAATTGTGACGCCATTGCGCGAAATTCGTTCGTCGTACGAAAGCGTTTCGATGTGCGCAGCGGAACCGAGGCGTTCCTGCAAGACTAATTTGCCCGGCTCCGCGGTAAGATAATTTCGTGAGCCGGCGCGCGCATGATCCGAGTGGGCGTGCGTGGTGACCGCGAAATCAACTGGACGCCAGGGATCAATGTGGAAATTCCCTGCTTTGCAAAACAGTCCGCGGTCTGTGTGGGTCAAAAGCATCATTCGTCAGTCGCCGACGAAGGAGTTTAACATGACCGCCTCAGAATTTCTTCAAGGGGTGGAGGTTTTTTTCAAGCGATAGAAAACCGGGAGGCCGTTGCAACTTTCGCTCACATTGCAGGAGCCATTGCTGATTCCTCTGGAAGCGGTGACCGGGCTCCACGCCGTGCTGCTGGGCGAGTCGCTCTTTTCCAGGACGTAATCGCCGTAGGCTGAAGGCCAGGAAAGGGAAATGGAACCGCCCGCCGCACGGGCAATTTTCAACGGAGGATTTTGATTTTTGTCCACAATGATCAGCGTCGCGTGGGAGCGGGTGATAATGGCGTTCGGATTGGAAAGGTAAATTTCGACGGTTTCGTTCCCTTCGCGGAGGCTGTCTTTCACGATTGGAATATTAATAGCGGGAACCGGCGTGCCTGGACCGGAGAAACTGAGAGTTCCATTGGTCGCCGCGTAATCATCCACGTCCAGCGCAGTTCCGTTTTCGGTATTGTAGTTCACCGAGCCCGACCAGCCTCGGTCGCCCGGAGTGAATTCCACGGAAATCACCGCGTTGGTCGCGTCTTCATCGACGTAATAGACGTCGCTGGCGAACCCGAAAACATTGGGGCTCGAAGATCCTTGCGCCACGACGGGCGAGTCTCCGGCTTTCAACGAGCTGGCGCAAGCCGGAAGCACGAGTGCAAGAGCGAAAATGCTGTGAAGATTGAAACGAACGAAACGACGGGTGACGGAACTGATTAAAGTTGGTTGCATAACAATGATTCAAATCAGCGCCCACCTCCTTGGCGATTTCGCACCAATTCGAGCCGATGCTCCTCAGTAAATACCAAATTTGCGCGGAAATGAAAATAAGCGGGGGTACCCAATCTTCACTACGCTTAAGCCTCACCCGGGGTCGGGCGGTGGAAAGATCTGGCCGCAAACCCGCGCGAGTTTGCAAAAGTGAAGCAACCCATCTAAATTCCGCGCATGGCTGAACCAAAGAAAAAGCCGTCCCGCCGCGCGGCTTCGGAACCTTCCTCGACGCTCGGCGATTTTCTTTCGCGCGAACAGATGGATTCCCTCTCCACACTTCAGTTGGTTGATCTCATCGCTCAAAGGCTTCCGCCGCGCCATGCCTCCATCATCGACCTGATTTATTTGCGCGACCGCATCACGGAAATCGAGGAGGTCAACGAGCAGGCGCGCCACGCGATCGAGAAACTGGATGCGATCGTTGAGAAGCTGCGTTCGCCCGCGTTCCGGGTGGGAACTTTTCTTATGCCGGTCGATCCGGACAAAGCGCACGTTTGCGTGGGCGGCTCGGAATATGTTTGCCGGCTCGATCCGCAAATTCCGCTGGCCAGCCTGCAAATCGGCCAGCGCGTGCTTTGCAACGAAGCCTTCGCCGTCGTGCAAGGCCTTGGTTTCGACCGCAACGGCCCAATTGTCCGCATCGACGAATTGCTTTCCGATGGCCGCCTGCGCATTGGCCAGGAATCGGGATTCTCGCCGCTTGTCATCTTGCGCTCGTCCTTATTGACGAAGGAAAAACTCAAGCCCGGAATGGACATCCGGCTCGATGCCAACCAGCGGGTCGCCCTCGAAGTAATTGGTGTTGGGAAACGCATCGAGCGTTCACTCGAAACGGTTGATGAACTTCCCTGGTCGGCCATTGGCGGGCAGGACGAAGCGGTTCAAGCGATTCGCGACACCATCGAGCTTCCGTTCCTGCATCGTGATTTGTTCAAGCGTTTTGAGCACACCGTCCCAAAAGGTTTTCTGCTGCATGGCCCGCCCGGTTGTGGAAAAACGCTCTTGGGTAAAGCGACTGCTTTCAATTTGCGCGAGCAAATCAAGGCTCAAACCGGCGTTGATCGGCCCGAGTTTTTCCTTCACGTCAAAGGTCCGGAAATTTTGAACATGTGGGTGGGCGAGAGTGAGCGGCAGGTGCGCGATTTATTTATGCAATGCCGCGAACGAGCCAGTGAAGGCGCGCTCGCCTTTCTCTTTATCGACGAAGCAGAATCGATTCTCGGCACGCGCCGGGCTGGGAGGCACTCCAGCATTTTGAGCACGCTGGTCCCGATGTTTTGCACGGAGATGGATGGACTAGAGGCATTGCACAATGTGGTTGTGATCCTCGCGTCCAATCGCGCGGATTTGATCGATCCGGCCATTTTGCGGCCCGGACGTATTGATCGAAAAATCAAGGTGAACCGCCCGGACAAGGCGGGTGCGCAAAAAATTTACGAAATCTATCTGCGCGATTCGCTCCCGCTCGCCGAGCCCAAGGCGGATTTGGCCGCCGTTATTACCGCAGCCCACTTCGCCCGCACGCCGGAGAATCAGTTCCTGGAAATTGATTATCGCAGCGGCAAAAAGGATTTCCTTTATCGCGGCGATCTCGCCAGCGGAGCAATCATTGCCGCTGTGGTCGAGCGCGCCAAAAGTTTTGCGATCAAGCGCTCAATCGGAACCAAACAGGAAACGCAGTTGAGCCGCGACGATTTGCTCGCCGCGTTGCAAAAGGAATACCAGGAGAACGACTTGTTCCCGCCTACGGACATCACGGAGGACTGGTTGAAGCTGACGGATTTCGATCCCGAAAATGTGATCAAGCTGGGCCCGATTCGTCCCCGAAAACAAGACTCACTCGGCAGGGGAATTGTTTAACTTGTGAGGGGGGGTTCTAACAATGGTAGGGCGGGTCAGTGCTCTTCCCGCCGCAGTAATTCGACCTCAATACGGCGCGCACGGAATGGCGCGCTCTACCGATCATGATTCAATTCGGCATTGAAACCGAGATCGGTATCGCCCGTGACAATGCCGAGAACCTCGATGTCGTCGCCGAATCCATCGCGTTGGTCCGCAGCGCCACGGAACCCGGCGTCAGCATGCGCTGGGATTACGAAAGTGAAGATCCTCACGCCGACATGCGCGGTTTTCACGTGGATTCTCTTCGCCAGGACACCGACGAAGCGAATTATTTTGCCCAGGATACGCAACGCGAATTGAGCTATGTCGAAATCAAAAGCGATCTTGTTCTCGGTAATGGCGCGCGCTTTTACAATGACCACGCTCATCCGGAATATTGCACGCCGGAATGCAGCACCCTCGATGAATTGATCGCGCAGGATCGGGCAGGCGAGCGAATTCTCATGGGTTGCGCGCGAAAACTTTCCGAGGAACGAGGTGAAACCGTTCGGCTCTACAAGAACAACACGGATTTCTTCGGCCACAGTTACGGCTGCCATGAGAATTATCTTCTTCCGCGTTCCTTACCGTGGGAAAAGCTGGCGCAAGGAATTCAAGCTTTCCTTGTCACGCGACAGATTTTTGCCGGCGCCGGGAAGTTCGCCATCGAAGCCGAGGATAAATTTGTCGCGCCGGGATTTCAAATCGCCCAGCGCAGCGATTTTTTCAGCGAACTGCAAAGCGTCGATACGATGCAGCGCCGTCCGCTCGTCAACACCCGCGACGAACCGCACGCCAATCCAAATTTTTATCGGCGCTTTCACGTTATCATCGGCGACGCAAACATGTCGCCTTTCGCCACGCGATTGAAGGTGGGAACGACGGCGTTGGTCCTGGAGGCTTTGACCCGGTTTCCCGCCCGGGTTTTCCCAACGTTGGTCGATCCGCTGGGCGCGCTGCCCGCCATCTCTCATGACAAGACTTTTCGCTGGGAACTGGTCTTGCAAAACAGCCACGTATCCACCGCGGTCGATGTGCAAAGAAAATATCTACAGGCTGTGCGCGAGCTTTGCGACCTTTCCAGTCCGGCAAAATCAGAACTCGTCCTCGATTGGGAAAACGCCCTCGACGATTTGGAAAGCGATTACCTCCTTTGCCGCAACCGGCTCGATTGGGTCGCCAAGCTGGCGTTGATCCGTGAGTTTCAAGACGCGCAAAATATTGCGGACGACGATCCGTGGTTGCGCAGCCTTGATTTGGAATATCACCGGCTTGATTTGGAAGAGGGACTCTATTTTGGTCTCGAAAAGTCCGGCGCGTTCCTGCGCGTCCCGGACGAGGCTTCGGTTCGAGCCGCCATTTGCGGTCCGCCGTTGACCACTCGCGCCTTGATTCGCGGGAAATGCATCCAGAAATTCGGCAGCTCCATTCTTTCAGCGCAATGGGATCACGTGACGCTCCGCGGCAAACCGGGGCCGATCCGGATTTCTCTTCTCGATCTGTTCGCTCCAACGCAGATTTCCCATTACGCGCAACTCATCGATCAGGCGCAAGTTCCGGAAGACCTGCGACATTTGGCCGGTTAGCGCCCCATATGCCGCGATCACAGCCGGAGCGCTTCGCCCGATTTCAGGTCGCTCTATTCGGACCTGAAAACGTGCAACTAAGGGTGCGCCCCGATTGTTTTCCTTTTGGGCCGCGATAGTTTTTCCTCATGAATCCTTTTTGCCAAATGATCTCCTGCGTCGCGATCGCGCTGACTCTCCTGGTGGGCTGCGCCACGGCGAAGGTTGACTGGAGTAATCGCGTTGGGAATTTTACCTACGATCAGGCAGTCGCGGAACTGGGCACGCCGGATCATGTGGAAATGGTCACGAGCGGCGAAATCATCGCCGACTGGCGGACTCACCGAAACTCCGCGCGCACGATTAATCCAAGCAGGGATGTTTCGAGTGGACCGGACGGCGCAGGCTTGGGCGCGCCCGTCAGCAACAGCGGTCCCCGAACTCTTCGCCTGACTTTTGGCGCCGACAAGATCTTGAAATCCTGGACCCGATAAGTCTGTCCACGTGAGTGAGAGGGACATTCTTCTGGAGTTCCGACACTGATTTTCTCACCGCTAGACACCCAGAATTCTTGTTGGCACTCTTCGGCGCGATGAACCGGATTACCGAACGCTTTGCGCTGCTGAAGAAAAATTCCCAAAAAGGCTTTGTCGTTTACATCGGGGCAGGGGATCCCAATTTGAAGACAACCGAGGAGCTTGCGGTCGCTTTCGACGAGGTCGGCGTGGACATTCTGGAACTCGGTGTCCCCTTCAGCGATCCACTTGCCGACGGTCTGGTCAACCAACTAGCCGCGCAACGCGGATTAGCCTCTGGAACCACGCCACCCAAACTTCTGGAAACCGTTGCCGCCATTCGCAAGCGGTCGCAAATCCCCATCGTTTTCTACGTCTATTTCAATTTGCTGCATCGCTATGGCGTGAAGAAATTCATCAACGATTGCGCGACGGCGGGCGTCGATGGGTTGCTGGTGCTCGACTTGCCTCCCGAGGAATCAGAGAACTACGAAACGCTCATGGCCGACGCCGCCCTCTGCGTCATCTACCTCATCGCGCCCACCACGCCAGACGACCGCATCGAACTCATCGTAAAACGCGGCACCGGATTTATTTATTACGTTTCGCGCATCGGCGTGACCGGCATGCAAGAAAAGATTTCCGATACCATCGCGCAAATGGTGGCGAAGATTCACGCGCACACGGATCTCCCGATCGCGGTCGGCTTTGGTATATCCAATCCCGCGCAAGCGAAAGAAGTTTCGGGCCACGCTGAGGCGATTGTCGTGGGCAGCGCGGTCGTGAATCAAATTGCGGAGAATGGAAAAAGTTCTGAGTTGGTTTCGCGCACGACGGATTTTGT
>JBDSIW010000157.1:0-7141 GCA_039917795.1 Verrucomicrobiota bacterium
ATTCGGCGTTCAGCGCGGCGAGGTCCTTGTATTGCGTTTTCAGCCAGTCGCGGAATTTCGCGAGCGTGATGGGATTGAAATCATAGTCGAACGGATTCGCCGAGATGGTCGTGGAAAGCTCGTCGCGGATGTCGTAGGCGAGCGGCGCGTTGCCCATGTTTTTGCGAACAAGCGATTGCATTTCCTTGCGCGCCCACCCGCGCCATTGCGAATCATCGAGACAAAAGTCGCGCACGAGCGGGGCGTCGGGTCGCCCATCTTTGGCCCAGACGGTCACGAACTTGTCCCAGTCCGTCACCTTCGAACTGAACTTCAGGCATAGGCCGCGATTGACCATGTTCTCGACGTAATAGGGAAACTTGTTGTCGAGCAGCGGCTGAATGTCGCCGTCGCCGTGAACCATCCCGGTGTTGATGCCCATCTCGCGAAGGCGCTGGAAAAAGAGCGGGAGCTTCTCCGGTTTTTTATAGGCGGAGTCGCCAATCCACATGATGGTTTTGTATTCGGTCCACGGTCGAAGCTGATTCGTCTCAGCGGCGTTAGAAATAGAAGCAAGGGAGACCCAGATAAAAAGGAAGGTGAGGAAAATTTTCGCCGTGGATTGCATCGAATGAGGATGGGGGGCGGCGAATTGTTTGCAAGCGCGAGAGCGAACGGGCTGTAGTCGAGAGCGCAAATCAATTTCTTGCAAATCTCCTTTCGCCCCGGAGGGACGTTTGATCATAGCCCGGCGTTTCCAACGCCGGGCGATTCTCGATTGCCCCTCCGGGACAACCAACGGTTTGCTCCGGGCAAGAAACTGAGACGCGCCCTGTAGTCGATTCAAAGTCCTCGACAGATCTTATTTCCCCACTGTCTCAGGCTTGGGCGAATCGTTCACAAATTTGAGCGCTTCATTCACTAGAATTTCCCCCGTGCGCTCGCCGAGGCTCGTTCGCGAAACGTAGGCGTAGCGTTTGAAACTGTCGTAATCCTCCTTGGTCAAAATGTAGCCGTACGCGTCGTTGGTCAGGCCAAAGAGCAGATTGTTTTCTCCCCGCATTTTGCGTTTCAAATAATACCCGATGTTCGGCAAAGCCTCTCCGGGGATCGTAAGAATTTGCGCGTTACCCAGGTTCACCAGATTCATTTGCGTCGTCAGCTTTCCGTCATCCAATTTGGATGCGCCGGGCAATTGCTTTGTCAAGGCGCGCATCAGCGGGGAATCCACCGGAAAAGTAATCTGGCGCGCCGCGCAAAAAAGTTTTGGAGAAGGTTGCTCGGGCGAATCCTTCACGATGCGCATCGCCTCATCCGCCAGCAAATTTCCTATGCGCACGCATTCAGCCCAGGTGCGCGCCTCTTTCCCCTGTGGCATCCGGTTGTCCGCCGTCACCATCCCGCCTTGCGCGCTGTTCATGAAAATGCCAACGCCGCCGCCCTTTTCGGCAATGCGATCGTAAAGCGGCCCGATCAGGTCCGGGCTGCAAATGCCAACGTCGCTGCCTAAGACTTCGGGATGAATCGCGTAATTGACGAGCGTGGCAATGGGTTCACCGGCGGAATTGAGCGCCTGGATCACATTGCATCGGGGATCGTAGAGCTGGTCCGCGTAATAATTGAAGGCGATTTTCCCCTGCGCTTCGCCCGTGGCGATTTTCAATTTTGCGGGTTGCAATTTTGAAAGGGCCTCATTGATCGCCTCAGTCATGCGCGCGCAAACCGTGGCGAGGTATTTTGGGTCGCTGGCCGTGCCGCCTTTGCCATCTGGAAATCCGTAACAATCCGGCGCGCTGTGCGTGTGCGTTGCGCCAATCATGATGTTTTCCGCCGGAATGCCTTTGACCCCGGCCCGCACCTGATTGCCCAATGCCGCAGGAAAGCCGAGGAAATCGGCGCTGACAATCGCGATGCGTGTCGCCTCCTGTTCAAAGACCAGGGCGCGCACCGTGAGCTCCCCTTCCTTGCGCGTGGTCGGGCGACCCGGTCCCACCCCGCCGCTGACCGGCAGCAATGGATCGGGCGTGACTTTCCGAAAAGCAATGCCGGCGCGAAATTCGGCCGAGGCGTTAAGCGCGGAAAGAGCGATGCAAATAAACAGCGGGAACAATTTTGATTTCATGTGAGGTGCGGATGAGTTGAATCAATAGGGCAGGCTGGTCAGGTTTTCAGGCGTAACGACGACAAATTCTTCTTCGAACGAATCCTTGAGCGTTTTCGCCTTCGGGGAAGTAGTTTCGGCGCGATCAAACCTGGGCACGATCGCCGCAGAGATCAGTTGGGCCTCGATCAGCCTGCGATAAACCGGCAGGTAGCCGGAAGCGACGACGAACTTTGGCTCACCCGGCTTGGGCGGAACGAAATCCATCGGGTAAGGGCAAAATAAAACCAGGGCGGACAATCCGGGATGTTCCTGCATCGCCTTTGCTAAAAGTGCGGCGGGAACCGCGCCGCCGGTTCCCATTCTTTCCATCGGCGTCAGCTTGAATCGCGTCGTGCCCGCAATTTTTACCCGGGTTTTCTGGAGAGCCTGTTCAAAGGACTTCAATTGGCCTTCCATCACCGGGTCATTGAATTCCCGCGTGTCCAACGCCACCACCACGACCTGTCCCTGGTTGCCGATCAGCTTTGCGGTGACTGCTGCCGTTCCATTTCCGAGAGCATTGTAGGGCGTCAGGTCGAATTTAACCGACGGCCCGGAGTTGGAGCGATAAGCCCATCCCGCAGCCGCAATCACCACGACGACCGCGATCAATAACTGAATTTGTTTTTTTGCCACGAAAGTTTGAGGTTAGAAAGCGAAGGCAGAAAGGCCGTTAAATTTCCCGTGAATTATTCAAGATCCCACATCCAGCGAGGATCACTTTTTCCGTTGCCATCGTAAGATTTGGAACCCGTTGCCACCGCGCCGCTGGCATCTTTTCCGGGAAAATATTGCAGCCCAATAAGGCTGACCTTAATGGCTTGCGCGTGGCCATCCACGAATCCAGCGTTAGATCTTTTGTTGTGGCGGTTCACAGGACGCTCGGCATCATTGTTGTAATAACCTGTGTTCACGGGCGTCCGCCAATAAAGTTGTTCTTTTCCCGGCGTTTCCACCCATTTGTCAGGATCCTTTTCCAGTTGGTTTGAAATCAAACCTGCATCGCAGAAAGGAATGGATTCAACCGGCCGTTTTACCCGGGAAAGCTTGGTTTTGTCCGCGTTCCAGGAAGTCAACTCGGGATGACTTGCGGCGATGCCAAACTGGCTTTTTTGCACACTGGGGCAGCGGATCAGATTTGTGGTCGTAAGATAGGGCCGAAGCAAATCCACCCACCAAGTCTCGTTCCCTGGAAAGAAAGCGCCGGGCGGTGCTTTTTGGAATAAATACAAAGTCACCATATCGCCTTTATTATCGTCCCCGTACATCGAGTAACCCAAAGACATTTGCTTGATGTTGCTCAGGCAACTAATGCCGCGCGCTTTTTCTTTCGCCTTGGCCAGGGCCGGAAGAAGCAAGCCTGCCAGAATCGCGATAATGGCAATGACCACTAGCAATTCGATCAGCGTAAAGCCCCCGCGACCCAAACCACGAGGTGAAGGAAACCAGCATATCCCTTTAAGTTTTTTCATAAACGTTGGCCGAATTTTTTTTTGGAGCGCGATTACCCTAATCACCTCAAAAAAAGTTTACAATCGACAAATTGCCTGCCCCGCACTGAAGCGGGCAATCGAGGCCGACTCTCGCACGCCATCGCCTTGGGACGCAGCTGTGTCTTTCCTCGACCAACCGTAGCGCGTCCAAAAAAGGCCCGGAGTCGGCATCCAGCCTTTTTGCTCCAGCATTCTGCGCGCGCCTCGGACGGCTCCGTGCGAAAAAAGCAACCTCACTCGCCCGCGAAAGATTTGCCGAGCGGTCTTCATCTGTTACGGTTTCGCGCGATGGTAAAATATGTTTGTGGAATTTTATGCGCCGCGCTGACTCTTTCCGCCAGCGCCGCCGAGCTGGCCCTGGATTTCAGCCAGTATTCCGTCGGTTCATTTCCCACCGGCTTTGTCAGCAAGGTCAGCGGTGCGGGCAATCCCGGCGAGTGGGCGATCATTGAGGACGAAATCCCCGTCGCGCTCGAGCCCCTTTCTCCCAACGCGCCAAAAACGAGAAACCGCATTGTGCTCGCCCAACGGGCCAGGGAATCCACCGACGAACATTTTCCGTTGCTGATTTATCCCGGCGAAATCTTTGGCGATTTCATTCTGAAGACGCGTTTCAAATGTGTGGAGGGCTCGGTCGAGCGCATGGCGGGCATTGCTTTCCGCGTGCAGGATGAAAAAAATTATTACGTCGTCCGCGCCAGTGCCCTGGGAAATTCGTTTCGCTTTTACAAAGTGGTCAATGGCGATCGCAGCCAGCCCATCGGCCCATCGGCGCAGGTTCCAAGCGGGGTCTGGCAGGAAATGTCGGTCGAGTGCAAGGGCAACCAGATTCGCTGCCTGCTCAATGGCAAGGAATTGATTCCGGTGCTCACGGACAATTCATTTACCTCCGGCAAAATCGCCTTCTGGACGAAGTCGGATTCCGTCAGCTATTTCGCGGACACCCTCATCACGTATTCTCCTCGCGTGCCGCTCGCGCAAACCATCATTGCCGACATGATGCAGAAATATCCGCGGTTGATCGGGCTGAAATTTTTCAGCACCAATGCCGTCCACGAACTGCGCGTGATTGCGAGCAGCGAGGAAGGACAATTGGGCGAACAGGGCGAGAAGGCTGAAGAAAATGTTTTCGCCAACGGCATCCCTTACTACGCGAAAGCGAACGAAAGTGTCTCTGTCATCATGCCGGTGCGCGACCGGAATGGGGACACCGTGGCTACGTTGCGCATCATCATGAAACCGTTCCCGGGCCAGACACAAAGCAACGTGCTGGCAAGAGCCTTGCCCATATTGAAAGCGGTCGAAGCTCGAATCGTTTCGTTGAAAGACCTGACCCAATAATTCCCACTGCTGATGAATATCTGTGGAATTGGCGGTTGTGGCCGCGTGCGTCACCCCACACGCGCTGCGCTCAGCTCGAAGTCGCTGGCGGCTCCTTGAGCAAATCGGGCGACGGCTCGGGTTTAAGACAAAACGACCAATATTCGTAGGCGGTTTTCATCATCCGCTGCAGGTCATCAAAATTGGATGGCTTCACCATGTAGGAATTGGCACCCAGCCCATACGCTTTGCTCACATCCTCGCTGATTTTTGACGAGGTCAAAACCAAAGTGGGAATGACGCGATATTGCGGATGGTGCTGCAACCATTCCAGGACTTCCAGGCCGCCGCGGCGAGGCATCTTCAAATCAAGCATGATGACCTTCGGAAACGGGTAGCTGATTCGGTCCTTATATTTTCCCAAGCCGGTCAAATAAGCGATTGCCTCGTCGCCATCGGGCAGGACAGAAACCGGATTCTTGATGCCGTTCTTATGGAGTGCGCGCTGTAGAAACAGCACGTCATTTGGATCATCTTCAACGAGAAGGATTGTGTAATTGTCGCTCATTCTTTGTTACGGACTGAGAATAGTTTCCCGATATTCAAATTGCAAGAAACCGACAAGCCGAAGTCCAAGTGGTGGAAAGGGCGGGAGCGATCCAATCCTCGCGACAGAACTTTGCCTCCGTCCGGGCAAAAAATATTAGTCGAGAGCTTGAAATCAATTGGTCCCGCCACACCGGTTTGATGCAGGCCAGAACCGTTGCGAGCCAAAGGAGGCGCTTCATTTCGCGGATCTTTGAACCAGGGTCCGCTTTCGCCAAAAATAAATCGGCAAACCCAGCCCGATCAAAACAAGACCCGCCGTCGATTCCACCCTGCTGGTCATCCAAGTGTTGATCAGTAACGCCGTGGCAACCAGGACGAAGACCAGTGGAACGATCGGATAACCCAGCGTGCGGTACGGGCGCGGCGCATCCGGCATTTTTTTGCGCAACACAAAAACCGCAGCGGTGGTTGCGGCGTAGAAAATCCAGCCCGCGAATACCACGTAGTCGGTGAGCTGATCGAAGGTTCCGGAAATCGCCAGCACACTTGCCCAGACTGCTTGGAGGACGATGGCGGCGATGGGCACCGCCGTTTGCTTGCTCAACTCGGCGAAGCGCGAAAAGAAAAGCCCGTCGCGCGCCATGGCGAATGGAATCCGCGCGCTGGTCAGGATCGAACCATTCAACACGCCGATGGTGGAAATCAAAAAAGCGACGGACACCAGCGCCGGTCCGCGTTCGCCCAAAAAAGTGATAGCGGCCTTGCTGGCCACGGGCAAAGCATCGCGATACGCGGTGGAATTGGAGGTTAGAATTTCCTGAAACGGGAGCCCATAAAAATAAGCGAGGTTCGCCAGCCCGTAAACGAGAAGCACGATCACCATTCCGACAATGAGAGCGCGCGGAATATTTCGGCCCGGCTCTCGTACTTCGCCCGCCACCATGGGCATGTTGTTCCATCCGTCGAACGCCCAAAGCGCGGCGAGCATCGCGGCGCCGAATTTCGAGAAACCGGTCCAGGCCGGCGCGCCCGCCGGTGCGCGAAAGTTCTCCCAGGTCGCACTCGGAGCGAAGAAAAACACGCCCAGAACGATCGCCGCGATTCCAAGGATTTTCGCGAGCGTGAGCAGCGACTGAATTTTTCCGCCGAAGACGACGCGCAGGCAATTGATGGCGGAGAAAACGAGAATGACACCGACCGCGACAATTTGCTTCGCGCCCAATTGCCAATGGATGGTTTGGCCGAGAAGCACGAAGGTTCGTTCCATCCAGACGGCATGCAACGGAAACAGCGCGGAAGCGAACGTGGCGAAGGCAACTCCGAAAATGGCGATCGAACCGGTGGAACCCACCACGATTCGCATCCAGCCGAAAAGGAACGCGGGAAGATCTCCATAAGCGGCGCGCAGGAAAATATATTCACCGCCAGCCTTTGGCAGCATCGCCCCGAGTTCCGCGTAGGTGAGCGCGCCGGCGAGCGATAAAATTCCTGCCGCCAGCCACGCGAGCAAAACGAGTTCCGGCGAGCCGACCGCCTGCGCCATTTTCGCGGTTTTCAGGAAAACGCCCGTGCCGATGATCGTGCCAACCACCAACGCGGTCGTGTCGCGTAAGGTCAAACCGCGTACCAGTTGTGGTCTTGGGTCCGACATATTTCA
>JBDSIW010000158.1:0-7893 GCA_039917795.1 Verrucomicrobiota bacterium
ATGCTTCTCGAACTGGTGTCCGCACTTGGCGCAAAGATATTCATAGGTTGGCATAACGATACATTTAACATCCGGCCTGGTGTGCGGGTCAAGGTGCGCCAGCTTTTTTCGTGACGAAGCGGCTCGAGCAACTATCCGCCAATGCAACTCATCGAGCGCTGCGGCGGGACGAATTCCGGCTCGCCGATGTGATGGCGATCCTCCTTTTGCCACACCACCTGGCGCAGCTTGGTCCGAATCGATTCGTCATCCGACCCGTCCCGGAGCAGCGCGCGCAGATCGTGTTCGCCCGCGCTAAAGAGGCAGGTGCGAATTTTCCCGTCCGCCATCAAGCGAATGCGGTTGCATTGCCCGCAAAACGGCTCGCTCACTGGAGCAATGATCCCGATCTCTCCGCCGCCTTCGGCGAACCGCCAGCGCCGCGCGGTCTCGGATTTATTTTCCGATTGGACCAACTGCAGCGCAAACTGACTCTGCAGGCGTTGCAAAATTTCTTTCGCAGAGACGACCAGTTCCTTTTGCCAGGCGCGGCCGGAATCCAATGGCATGAATTCGATGAAGCGGAAGCTAAGATCCTCGCGCCGGGCAAATCCAGCCAGTGCTTCGAGCTCGTGATCGTTGACGCCGCGGATCACCACCGCATTGATTTTCACCGGCGCAAATCCCAATTGTCGCGCCAGATCAATGCCCTGCAAGACTTCGTCCAACCCGTCGCGGCCTGTGATTTTTTTGAAGTTCTCGCGGTCGAGCGAATCCAGGCTGAAGCTGACGCGTTTGAGTCCCGCGTCGCGCAAAGCCCGGGCCTGTTGCGAAAAAAGAAAACCATTCGTCGTCATCGCCAAATCCGTGATGCCGGGAATGCGCGCAATTTTTTCAACCAGGACGTGAAGCTCTCGGCGCAGTAGCGGTTCGCCGCCGGTGAGCCGGATTTTTTGAATCCCCAGGCCGGCAGCAACGCGAACCAGCCTTTCGATTTCCTCGAACGAAAGAATTTTCTCCTGAGGCTGCCACTCGCGGGTGATGGGTGACGGGTTGGGAAGGTTGGCCCAGCGGCCGCGATAGAAATTCAAGGCGGCCTCCGTTTCGGGCAGACAATACATGCACCGAAAATTACATCGGTCTGTCACGCTCACCCGCAGGTCTCGCATGACGCGGCCCTGCGAATCGATGAGCAGATCCGGCGGCGTCATTTTGGCGGGGCGTTGGTGGCGGGAGGAGAATTCGTGGCCGACTGGATTTTAACTTCGCCGCCTTGTTTCAAATCCACATTCAGATCGATGTTCGTGCGCGGGGCAGCAGCGGGCAGGGGTTTGATCAAAGCTTCCGCGCCTTTTTGCGTGTTCCCCAAAATCCCGCGGCGAATCCATTCCAGCCGGCGGGAAATGGAAAGCTCCTCCTTGAGGCGGCTGACCTGTTCGCGCAAAACGGCCAAATCATTGAATTGTTTTTCCAGTTGCGCTTTCTCCACCTGCAATCGTTTGAGTTCGCGCAGAAGAAATTCCCGGTCGCCCTCGGAAGTGGCCAGTTTCTTTTCCGTCTCGGAAATTTGCTTCTCAAGATTTCCCAGCGAGGTGTTCAACTCCAGCATCCGCTTGGTCATGTCGTCGTTTTGGCCCTGCAATTCGTTGATCTTCGCGTCGCGTTTGGCCATCTCTGCTGCCGCCGCTTCCGCCGCCGCTTTCGCTTCCGCCTGGGTCTTGGCCAAGGCCGCGGACACGCTGATGAAATTGTTGGAGACGCTTTCCAGGTCATGCGTTCGCCCTGCGAGATTGGTTTCCAGAGTCATATTGACGGTGTTGAGTTCGTCCACTTGCCCTTTGGTATGAACCCAGACGTTGGAGAGGCGGGAGATCTCGGATTGCGCGGTGCTGATCTCCTGCGTGGCTTGTTTGTGGCGGACTAATAAGCCAATTCCCAGGCCCACGCAAATGATGACTAAAATGATAACTGCAACTCTGCCTTTCATTGAATTAAAGGATGCGGGTTCAAACTTTTTTGGCAAGCCCTGAACCGCGTCTTGATAAATAGTCGCCCCCGTTTACATTGCTTTCATGGAAATTCCACATGAGGTGGCCGTAATGACCTTGCCAAACGCCACCCTGTTTCCGCAGGCGCTCTTGCCCCTCCATATTTTCGAACCGCGTTACCGCCGGATGTTGGCCGACGCGCTCAATTCCCATCGCATGTTCATCGTCGCCATGCAAAAGCCCAACTGTGTGCGCGAATCTCCCTCGGCGGTGGCGGGCCTGGGGCTCATCCGGGTCGCGGTAGACAATCCGGACGGCACCTCGCACCTCATTTTGCAGGGAATCACCCGCGTCGAGATCGTGGAAACGATCCGCTACAGGCCGTATCGCACGCAGCGGATCCGGCCCTTGCAGGCGGCGCCTACGGACAACGTGATGGTGGATGCGCTGCTGGCAAAGGTTCGTGATCTGGTCACGGAACGAATTGAACTGGGCTTTCCCTTTCCCTTTCCGCTCGCCAACAAATCCGGAAAGAAAAAAAATTCCGGCTCGATGACCATCAAGGAAATTGTGGCTTACCTCGATAAGCTGCACGATGCCGACCAGGTGGCGGACCTGGTCTCCTGCGCTTTGCTGCACGGCGCGGTTGAGCGGCAAACCATTCTCGAGACCGTGGACGTTGAACCGCGCCTGAAACATCTGATTCATTTTTTGATGGCGGAAATCAAGCAGCACAGAAAGGATAATCCGCAATGAGCTCCAATAATCCAGCTGCCGATCCCATGGCCAACGCCAGCCGGGAAGAAATCACCGCCGCTTTGTTTGCCAATCTCGTCATTCAGCAGACGAATATGGCCTTCATGTTTTTGGGGCGCGTCCCGCATCCCGAGACCGGCGAAGTCGTGCAGGATTTCGAGAGCGCAAAATTTTTCATAGATCAACTCGAGATGATCGAACAGAAGACGAAGGGCAACCTCGACAAGCGGGAGGAAGGACTTTTGAAACAGAGCCTTACCGGATTGCGTATGGCTTTCGTGGAGGCCATGGATGGAAAAGGTGCGGCGGTTCCGACCGGGAAAATCGCTCCGACTGAACCAACCGCTGCGTCCGATCCTGCAGCCATTCAACCCGCGCCGGAAACCCCGGTGGCAGCGTACGCTCCGCCTGAAGATGAATCGCGGAAAAAGTTCTCGAAGAAGTATTGATCGACCCGTTTGAAATTATTCCAGGTTTGCGGATTTAACTCGCAGCGGGGAATCCGGTTCGCATCGCAAGCCGGAACCAATATCCTGCACAATTTCTCTAAGCCTGTCGGTATCAGCCGACTTGGTGAAAAAAGCATCGCAACCACTATCGAAAGCGGCACGGGCGTCTTCAGCGCTGCGGGAACCGGTCAGGACCACCGTTCGCAATTTTTGAGCCTGAGCGTCAGCGTGCCGCCATTTGAGAAACTCGATCCCATTCATGACGGGCAAGTTCAAGTCCAGGACGATCAACCGGGGCAATGGATATTTGTCCCGATTGCTATATTCGCCTTCGCCGGAAAGATAACGAACCGCTTTCGCGCCATGCTCGACCACTTGCATCGGACAGGACAAGCCGTGCTTGCGAAAGGCCCGTTGCAAAAGAAATACGTCGTCCGGATTATCTTCAACCAATAGAATTGTTTTTGATGCTGACAAATTTCGACGCTCCTTCTGCACGGAAAGACTTCATCCTTAGTGATCAGAGGACAACCTGTTTATCAGTTGGGGCATTCCCTTAGAAAAACAACGTGTGAATTTTCGTCCGGCAATCGCGGATTCGACGTGGGTGCCTCGGAGGGTGCGATTAAAAGTGGATGAGATTTGCTGTTTTTGGGAGCGCGGCTGTATGCGAAGCATCAACCGGGTAGAATAAACCAAACGGTTGCGCTTGAGCGTTCCCTTGGTTTTGCCAAATGCTGCGGCGGGTCGAGGACGACACAGCCGCGTTCCGGGGCGTGACCATTTCTCACGCACTTTTAATCACACACGGCCTGGGAACATTCAACGAACCAGCGGACCCTTGGAGGCCACAGAATTCCAGCGGTTCCCTTCGTTCGGCGCAACGAGCACGGCCCGCGCGCCGGCGATTTATTTCAGCGGTTGGACGGTTCTGGGTTTCGGCTCTGTCTTGGGAACGTCGCCCGGTGAAGTCGCAGATGGAGCGGAAGGGTTCGGAATCGAATTAAGGATTTCGACGTTGGCCTCCTTTTTAATCTTCTCGAAATAGTCCGGCACCAGTTTTTGCGTTTCCTGCTTGGCCAAGCCTTCCTTCAGGTCGGGGAGGATTTTTGCGAACTCCACTTTTTCCGGAGGAATTTTTTGCAGCAACTTGATGATGTGATAACCGAAGCGAGTCTCCACGAGGTCGCTCACCTGGTTGGTCTTGAGGGAAAAGGCGGCCGTATCAAATTCCGGCACCATTTCACCCCGAGCGAAAACGTACTCGCCTCCCTTGTCCTTCGATCCCGGATCCTCCGAAAATTCCTTGGCCAGCGCGGCAAAATCCTCCCCCTTCTCCGCGCGCGCTTTCACCTTCCGGCCAAGTTGTTCCTGCTCTTTTTTCTTGGCGGGCGGCACGGGCTGCTGTGTCGTCTTGTCCACTGTGGAAAGCAAAATATGCGCGGCGCGAACCGTTTCGGGCCGCTCAAACCGCGCTGGATTTTCTTCGTAAAATTTCTTCGCAACTTCGTCCGTGATCGTAATGGTTGATTTCACCTCACGTTCGATCACCAACTCGCAAAGGGTTTGTTCCAGGGCTCGGGCGCGAAACTGTTCCTGCGACATGCCGGTTGCTCTCAACTGCTGGAGGAATCCTTCCTCGGTCGGATACTGTTTCTTTGCGTCGGCCACCAGCTTGTCCGTGGCGGCGCCCGCCTTGGATTTATCCTCGGCGGTGGCCCGGTTGACCAAAACTTTGGTGATGACCAGGCGTTGCAAAAGATTGGATTCAACCGTGGGGCGCTGCGGCTCGGGAATGGTTTGCCCGCGCGACGCCATGTTCGCCTTGTAATCAATGAACGCATCTTCCATGTCGCCCTGTTTGATCTCGAATCCTTTCCCTTTGGCCACGACCGGATTGGCGAAAAGCGCGGCGGAGCGGGGCGTGGCGGGCGACGCGGGGTTGGTCACGGCGTAAAGACTGGCAGCCAGTCCGAAAACAATAATGGGCGCGATGCAGCGCGTGTATTTCATAATTTTGTGATGTCGCGCGCTAGAGTTTCACGACGCGAACATTGCTAATGTCGGGGTCTTTTTGGATTTCGTCCAACAAAGAAGTCGGGGGAACACTATCCAGATTCAAAACCGTCAAGGCCTCGCCGCCAGCCGCATCCCGGCTCAAACTCATGCTCGCGATATTGACGTTGTGCTTGGCCATGAGGCTGCCGATATATCCGACGATCCCGGGACGATCCTTGTTGTTCATCAGGAAAACCACGCCGCTTGGCAAAATCTCCGTGGGCTGGCTGAAAAGCCGGACAATGCGCGGATTGTTGGGCGAACCGAAGAAAGTCCCGCCCGCCGAAACTTTTTCTTTTCCTGCCGAAACCGCCACGTGCAGCCACTCATTAAACGTCACATGTTCTTCGGATCTTTTTTCCTCGACCGAAATTCCCGCCGCTGCCGCGACCGCCCGAACATTCACGTTGTTGACGTCCTTCATTTCCGCTGCCTGCATGAACCCGAGTAAAATCGCGCGCGTGATCGGATCGACGTTCGGCAATTTCCGCGCGTGCCCGCCGTAGGTCACATAAATCCGGTCCACGTTCGGCGGCGCCAGCTGGCTCAATAACTTGCCCAGTTTTTCTCCGAGCAAAAGGTAGGGCTGCACTTCTTCGAAAGTCTTCGCGTCGATGAACGGAAGATTGACCGCGTTGCGCACTTCGCCCGTGAGCAAATAGGCGGCGATGATTTCTGCCACCTCGATGCCGCATTTCACCTGCGCCTCCGATGTGCTCGCGCCGAGATGCGGCGTCAGCAAAATATTGGGCGAAGCGCGAAAAGGGTGATCCGGCGGCAAAGGTTCCTCCGCAAAAACATCGAGCGCCGCACCGCCGACTTTCTTCGAAACCAGCGCCGCGATCAGATCTTTCTCCTCGATGATTTCGCCGCGCGCACAATTGACGATGCGCACACCCGGTTTCATCTTCGCAAAAGCGTCCGCGTTCAACATGCCCCGCGTTTGTTCCGTCACGGGCATGTGGACGGTGATAAAATCCGCCGCGCTGTAAATCGCGTCCGCCTCCGGGACGAGTTCGACGCCGAGTTGCCGTGCGCGCGCCTCGGTCAGGAAAGGATCGTAGGCCAGCACGCGCATGTTGAAGGCAAGCGCGCGTTTGGCCACTTCGCCGCCGATGCGGCCCATCCCGAGAATGCCCAGCGTCTTTCCGCTGATTTCCGTGCCCTGGAAAAGTTTGCGATCCCACTTGCCCGCAACCATCGAGCTGTGCGCTGGACCAATATGCCGCGCCAGCGCGCCGAGCATGAAAAACGTCAGCTCCGCCGTGGTGACAGTATTGCCGCCGGGAGTGTTCATCACGACCACGCCTTGTTGGGTGGCGGCTTCGACATCCACGTTATCCACGCCCACCCCGGCGCGTCCAACCACGCGCAACTTCGGCGCGGCTTCGAGAATGCGTTTGGTGATTTTCGTTTCCGAGCGGACCACCATCGCCTCGACCTCGGCCACGAGCGGGATCAATTCAGCTTCGGTGAGGCGTTTTTCCAGGACGGTGACCTTGAATTCGGGGCGTTGCTTGAAGAGCGCAATGCCTTTGGGCGAGATGGGGTCGCAAATCAGAACGTTCATAAAAAATGGAGGCGCAGTCTATGGAAACGATTTGGGCGGGTCAAACGTTCAACTTTGCCAGGGGTGGCTCAATTTGAAAAGTTGGGGAGTGCGGCTGTGTCGTTTTCGACTAGCCGCAGCACGGTGAACACGCTGCGGCTGATCTGCGACACAGCCGCTCTCCGGTCAAATTGGGCCACTACCAATCGCCCGGAAGTGGCTCAGCAGGGTCGTGCCGTTCCAGCGAGCCATTGCGGAATCGTTGCAGAATTATTGGCCATCCTGAGCTGGCTCGCGAGGAAGCATGTCGCATCACTGCATGCCCTTTCCTCTCGCTTTTTCCCCCTTTCAGTCGAATGACCGGGTGCCCATCTTGACGGTGCTACGGAGCGCCGGTTTGCAACTGGCTTTGCGGCCCATTTTTTCAAACGGTTGGTGGGTTCGCTCCCCGTGCTGGTTTATGGAGCGCAAAGCCCACCGCAGGTCGGCGCTTCGTTCGTAGCAACGTCAAGATGCGCCCAATGACCGAGTCACGAAACTATCCGGCTGGACAAGGAGAAACTGAAGTTTTACGGTCAAACCCGTGACTGGGATAAACGACAATTTTGTCGCTCAATATTAGTGTTGGCCGTCGTTGCGCACATGACACTTCCAGCATCCAGATTCTTTACTGCGAGCGTCTCGACGCTCACTTCGATTGTTGTCCTTATCGTGCTCGTGTTGTTCTTTGCCGGACCGGCTCACTTTGGCAGTCTGCTTTTGGGTTCGGTATGGCACATTCTCGGCATCTCGATTATCGTCGGCATCGTGAGGCTTCCGTTCAGACGTGGCGGCTTGTCCCTCTCTACAGCCTGCGGCACTCTAGTCGCAGTTGCGGGATTCCTAGTTGTTTTGGCTTTTGCGATCTCACGAATATAACGCCTCTTGAAACTAGGCGTTTAAGTGGTTAGGGCGGATATGAGTTTGTAGCCGAGGGTGGCGCGTTTTGTTCGAGGCGCTTGAGTCGGTTTTTATTCGTCGGCATCCCGGACCGTGGAGGAGGGGCAACAACGTTTCGTTGCGGAATTTATTTGGCGTTCCAAGTTGGCTCGCGGGGACGCTCGCCCCACCAGTC
>JBDSIW010000159.1:0-3693 GCA_039917795.1 Verrucomicrobiota bacterium
GGCACTCTTTGGCAGTCCGACAATGACGACGATGGCAATCGCAGCGTGCGCATCAATTACGTGATGGAGCGCGGGACTTACGGTTTCACCGACGAAGCGACGGGCGCGGCGTGGTCGCAAAAACGAACAAACTGGGAAGAGGACATCGCGCGACGCCATTGGCACCAGAACGATCCGGGCGTCATTCCCAATTTGCTCATCACTGGAGCAGGCGCACCAACCGGCCTGGCGATTTACGAGGGAAAATTGCTGCCGGGAAAATTCCAAAACCAAATGATCCATTGCGATGCGGGCTCGCGGGTGGTTCGCAGTTACGCAGTCAAACCGGACGGCGCGGGTTACAGCGCGGAGGTGAATGATATTCTTTCGAGCAGCGACGCGTGGTTTCGCCCTTCCGACGTTTGCGTGGCGCCGGATGGTTCGATTTACGTTTCCGACTGGAATGATGCAGGTGTAGGCGGCCACAACATGGCCGATCACGAGTTTAAAACCATCAAGGGCCGCATTTACCGGGTTGCGCCGAAAGGAAACACATCTTCCGTCGCGTCGATGGACTTCACAACCATCGCCGGGAGCGCCCTGGTTTTGAAATCGCCCAACATGGCGACCCGTTATCTGGCTTGGGAAGAGTTGAACGCGCTCGGCAGCAAAGCGGAAAATGAATTGCTCAAACTTTGGAAAAGCGAGGATCAACCGATTCGCGGCCGCGCGCTGCAATTGCTGATGCGCATCAAAGGGCGCGAGAAAAAATATCTCGAACAGGCCCTCGCCGATAAAAATCCTGATCTCTGCATCGCCGGGCTGCGAATCGCGCGCGAGCTCGAAATGGATTTGATTCCGTCGCTCCGGAAACTGGTGAAAAGTTCCAGCCCGCAAATCCGCCGCGAATGCGCGCTCGCTCTGCGCCACAATCGCTCACCGGAAGCGGCCCAACTCTGGGCGGAACTTGCCACCCGCCACGATGGAAAAGATCGCTGGTATCTGGAGGCGCTCGGTCTTGGGGCGGACCAGCAGGAGGATGCGTTTTTCACGGCTTGGTTGAATGTAGCGGGCACGAACTGGAACACCCCGGCGGGCCACGACATCATCTGGCGTTCACGTTCCAGTGAGGCACCGGCATATCTGACAAAAATCATTCTCGATCCGAATACTTCTGAGATGGAGCGCGACCGGTGCTTCCGGGCGTTTGATTTCCTTAAAGGAAACAACAAAGAAACGGCGCTGGTCAGTTTGTTGAATTCCGCAGCGCCTTGAGCTCGGGATTGCCTGGACCCCGGCGACCGCAAAAATTCACTTCAACTGATTGACCTTTGCAGCGAAAACAAAATCGCTCTCGGTCAGGCCGCTGACTTTGTGGGTCCAGATCGTCAGTTTCACTTTGCCCCAGGCGAGATAAATATCGGGATGATGCTGGACGCGTTCCGCCAGCTTGCCGACCTTGTTCGTGAAGGAGAGCGCCGCACGGAAATCCTTGAATTTATATTCCCGTTCAAGGTGGTGACTTTTCACAACCTTCCACCCGCTGCCAAGTTTGTTGGACAACCGTTTTAACTCTGCGCCTTTGACCGGCGCAGTGGCGTTCTGGCAAGGCTCGCAGCCTTCTTCAGATAATTTCTTTTTTGCTAGTTTCATAAAATTGAATCCCCGTCGTGACCATTGGCGGATTCGATTTCTACATTACGTCTCGATCGCCGAATGACAACTCCGGCAAAAACCCTCGCGCCCGCCGACTTATCCAATTCGTCCACCGTGTGTTTCATCGCACTGCCCGGAGATTGCGAAGTTTAGGGCGCGCCGCGCTTCCCGCCGGAACCTTCGATATGGAGCCACTAACCAATTGCATTTCTGAAAGGGCAGGCCAATCTCGCAGCGGAGTTTTTAAACCAACCGTTTAAGGAAATATGCCCTCGAAGATCATTTTGCTGGCGGAAGACAATACCGACGACGCATTCATTTTTAAAATGATGTTCCGTCGCGCGACGCTGCCGCACTCCCTCTTCGCCGTGGAGAACGGCCAGCAAGCCATCGACTGGTTGAAAGGCTGGGGCGATTACGCTGACCGCGAAAAATTTCCCCTGCCGGAAATGTTGATCCTGGATTTGAAGATGCCCATCAAATCGGGATTCGAGGTGCTGGAATGGATCCGCGAGCAAAGAAAATTTGTGGAACTGCCGGTCATTATCCTCAGTTCGTCGGACGACAACATGGATGTGAAAAAGGCATATAGTCTTGGCGTAACCACTTATTTCGTCAAATCGGCGCAACTCCAGGACATCATCCAGTATTTGCGGCTCATTTAGCTGTTGGCCCGCGGCAATTGGATCCAGAAGCGGCTGCCTTCCCCGAGTTTGGATTCCACTCCGATGCTCCCATCCATCCGCTCGATGCCCTTGCGAACGATCGCCAGGCCAATGCCGGTGCCGGGATATTTTTCCATCGAATGCAGACGTTGAAAGACGCCAAAAATTTTCTCCGTGTTTTCGGAATGGATGCCGATGCCATTGTCTTCGATCCAAAGGCGGACGCATTTCCCATGGGGTTCGGACCAAACCTTGATTTGCGGAGCCACGCCCGGCCCCACAAATTTCAGTGCGTTGGCCATGAGGTTGGTGATGACGAGGTTCAAGGTGGGCTCATAAGCCAGCACCGACGCTAACGGGCCCACGGCAACCCGCGCTTTCTTATCGCGGATCTCTTCCGCCAGGCCGGTTTGGACATCGTGCAAAATTTTGTTGAGATCCACGCTTTCGAATTTCAACTCATTACGGCTCAGACGTGAATAGGCGAGAAGATCGTTGACCAGCTTATCCAGGCGCTTTGCGGAATTGATGATGCGGTGCGCGTAATCCCGGCCCGTTTCGTCGAGGACATCTTTGTAATCATCGAGCAACACCTGGGCAAAACTCTGTTGGGCGCGCAACGGGGAACGCAGGTCGTGGGCGATGGTGTAGCAAAATGTTTCGAGTTGTTCGGTGGTTTCGCGCAGCGAGGCGGTGCGTTCGGTGACCTGATTCTCCAAATCCTCGGCATGACGGCTCAGTCTCTCCTGAGCTTCGTGCAAAGCCTATTCGGCCTGTTTCCGCTGAATCCATTGCGCCAATCCATCCGCCATAAGCGACAACTCTTTCAGCAATTCCTCCGTAAACGGCTGGCGTGCAAACAGGGCGATGACGCCCACGACCTGGCCCTCCACGAGGAGCGGGTAGCCGGCAAAGGCAACCATGCCTTCTCTCCTGGCCCAATCCGGGTCGCTGATGTTCGGGTCATTCTGAACATCATTCGTGAGATGCGGCTGACGATTCTCGGCAATGCGACCAATCTTGAACTGGCCCATCTTCACGCGGCCATGCGGGCCGTCGAGGCGCGTGTAAATTCCGGAACTGGCCAGCAGCTCCAAAAAGTTTTCGGCGGCGTCCACCGTCCAGATGCGCGCGAAAGAGGCTTCCACATGCTTCACCAGCGCGTCGGTGCAGCGCTTCAACACGACGCGGAGGTCGTCGCTCCGCGCGAGGTCCGCACTCACTTCCGCACGCAGCACCGTCAGGTGAACACGCTGCGGCTGATCTGCGACACAGCCGCTCTCCGGTCAAATTGGGCCACTACCAATCGCACGGAAGTGGCTCAGCAGGGTCGTGCCGTTCCAGCGAGCCATTGCGGAATCGTTGCAGAATTATTGGCCATCCTGAGCTGGCT